>JAMOPP010000155.1 GCA_027064405.1 Desulfurellales bacterium | reverse complement strand
TTAGAAAGTGTTTTATAAATTTTATCAAGGGTGGCGGATTCATAGACCTTACTAAATCTTTTGAGCATAATATCCGACACCTTGGTATCCTGAAGAATGTCTTTTGTGAATTCATAATAGTGAGCAGGTGACATATGCCTATTTTTGACCTGCTTTTCATAAATAGTATGCTTTTGAGCAATAAGATAGGATATTGAAGCAACCAACAACGAAGGCACTATAAGGTGATAGTTTCCTGTCATTTCCGTTACCATAATGATTGTTGAAAACGGTGTATTTGCACAGGCGGCAAAAAATCCAACCATACCCACAAGGGTAAAAGCACCCGGTTCAGATGCTAAAACAGGAGATATGTTGTGCAAAATCAAACCTACGGCAGCTCCGAGAGCTCCACCTATTACCATAGACGGACCAAAAACACCGGCACTTCCTCCGCTTGATATAGTAAAAGATGTGGCAAAAATTTTTAAAAAAGCTATCAGCAAGAGAGCACTTATAGTTAAATCTCCGACCATTGCCTTCTGTAAAGCTCCATACCCCATAGATATGGCATCAGGCACAAATACACCTATTAACCCAACCAATGCACCACCAATTGCAGGTTTGAAATGGGGTTTTATAGGTATTTTTTTAAATAGCTTTCTCATTCCGTAAAAAATTTTTACATAAAATATGGCAGATAAACTAACCACTATCGATAAAATAAGATAGGATATAATCTCTATAGGATTCTGGAAGTGAAATGACGGGGTTTTAAATAGAGGCATCCATCCAAAAAATACACAAAATACAGAATATGCAACTATAGAAGCTATGATGGCATATATAAGAACCTCACTTTCTAAGTCCATTTCTTTATAGAGAACCTCAACGGCAAATATAGCACCAGCCATTGGAGCGTGAAATATTGCACCTACACCTGCGCCCATACCGCTTAGAAGTAGTATTCTTCTGTTTTTTTTGGATAATTTTAAATGGCTTGCAAAAGCCGAACCGAATCCTGCACCTATTTGAGCTATCGGACCCTCTCTTCCTCCGCTTCCTCCGCTTCCTAAGGTTATTACAGAAGCTACAATTTTAATTATTGGCACAATCGGTTTTATTATGCCATCTTTTTTATGATAAGACTCTATTGCCGAGTCTGTCCCGTGACCTTCTGCTTCAGGAGCAAAAGTATAGACCAAAAAACCGGATAAAAGTCCACCAAAAGTGGTTATGGAAACAAGAAGAATTGGAGAAAATTTATGATACGCAGAGTGAAATAATTCAGGCTCTCCGGAAGGTTCAAGTGCAGGATATCCTGCCATTCCACTTAAAACATAAACAGATAAAAAGTGCGTGGAAACCAGAAAAATAACCGCCCCAAAACCCGTAATGACGCCAACGACGGATGAATAAAACATCATCTTGCCAACAGAAGAAACCTTAGAATATCTATGATGTTTTAATTTAAACATTATAAATTGACTGCAAAGAAAAATTTTTGCTCTATTAGTTTAATCCTTTTTTGATTTACATTTTTTTTCCATAATTTCTCTGTATTTCTTAACCCATCCCTCCTTATTCACCTGCGGAACCCTCGATAAAACCAGTGAATATGGCTCAACATATTTAGTAACCGTTGTGCCGGCTGCTATCAAAGAGTCGTGTTCAACAGTGACAGGAGCAACAAGCTGCGTGTCAGAACCTATAAAAACCCTGTCGCCTATTATTGTTTTATTCTTTTTATATCCATCGTAATTACAGGTTATGGTTCCGCATCCTACATTAACATCCTCACCAAGTTCGGCATCCCCTATATAACTTAGGTGACTTGCTTTTGTCCCTTTGCTCAAAGTCGATTTTTTAACTTCTACAAAATTACCTATCTTAACATTCTCTTTTATATCCGATTGAGGTCTAAGATGAGCAAAGGGACCTATTTGGGAATTGCTATCTATGAGACTGGCTTCTATCACACAGTACGGCTCTATATGAACATTGTCCCGAATAATAGAGTCACATATAACACTTCCTGTATCAACAATACAGCTTTTGCCTATTCTTGTTTTATTTCTTAAATGCACATTTGGAAATATGACACTATCTTTGCCTATCTCCACACCATAATTGACATGTGTTGACTCGGGAGATATAAATGTTACCGAATCGAAGTTTTCAATAATTCTCATCTGCATCATTTTTCTTGCCTCATAAAGCTGGGCTCTTGTATTAATTCCCATCACATTCTCTTTATCTATAATCAGCGTGTCGGTTTTTTCTGAAAATTGAACCAAGTCGGTCAGATAATACTCCCTGGATTTATTGTTATTCATAATTTTTATGATGTTCTCTTTGGCAAAATCGGTATTAAAAATATATATACCGCTGTTTATCTCTTTAATTTTCTTTGTTTCATCATCAGCATCCTTTTCCTCAATAATTTTAACCCCATCTTTATTTTTTATAATTCTTCCATATCCGTAAGGATTCTCCAAATAAGAAGTCATAACAAGACAATCCAAATCTTTATATTTAAATGTTTCTTCAGCCTGCTTTATGTCCTCCTGTCTAATAAGAGGCGTATCTCCATTCACCACAACAAAATATTCAGATTTAATAAATCCTAAAGCGGCTTTTAATCCTCCGCCTGTTCCATTTGGCTCCTCCTGAATATGCACATCACTATTTTTAAACATTTTTTTTACACTATCTATGTCTCTTCTGTTAACAACAATATGGGTTTTATATTCTTTAACGGCTTCCAAAACATAAAATATAACAGGTTTACCGCAAATATGATGAAAAATTTTACTTGTTTCGGATTTCATTCTCGTGCTTTTTCCTGCAGCCAACACTACAGCTTCCATAAACATCTCCTTATTAATGTCTAAAATGTCTTATTCTTGTAAACAAGAGCGGTATTTTATACTCATTTGCAGCCTCTATAACCTCATTATCCCTTATAGAACCACCGGGTTCAACAATAGCTGAAACACCCAAAGAATACGCAAAGTCAACACTATCTCTAAACGGGAAAAAACCGTCAGAAGCCATCACGCATCCTTTTAAGTCTATATTTAGCTCTTTAGCCCTGATTTGTGCAAATTTAGCGGAATCTATACGGGATGTTTGACCGCCACCTATTGCCAGAGTTTTACCGTTTTTTGCATAAACAATGGCATTTGATTTCACAAACTTTACAATTTTAAATGCAAACTCCAAATCCTTTATTTGTTCATTGGTCGGAGTGCTGTTTGAAGCAAGGCTATATTCAAAATTATGAGGCATATCATTGCCCTGCATAACATAGCCTCCAAGCACGCTTTTGACTTCTTTAAATTTATAAGGCTCTATCTTTTTCACTTTCAATAATCTGATATTTTTCTTTCTCTCTAAAATGTTCAACGCCTCTTCTTCGAAATCATAAGCCACAACAACTTCATAAAATCTATCACCTATTTTATTGGCAAGTTCGGCATCTATCTTTCCATTTATACCTATTATACCGCCAAAAGCACTTATAGGGTCGCAAGACAAAGCTTTTTCATAAGCATCCGACACATTTTTACCCGTTGCCACACCACAAGGAGTATTATGTTTTACTATTGCGCAAACGGTTTCTTTAAATTCAATCATAATTCTATACACAACATCTATATCAAGTATGTTGTTATACGAAAGCTCTTTTCCGTGCAACTGCTCTGCGTCCGCTATTCCAATATTCAAAGGGTCTTTATAGAATACAGCCTCCTGCTGAGGATTCTCTCCGTATCTTAAATCCTGAACTTTTTTCATAGCAAGACCCTTATTTTGACCTTTTTCAAATTTGAATTTTTCAATAATTAAAGAATCATAATATGCAGTATTAGAAAAGGTTTTTAGAGCGTATCTTCTTCTAAAATCCTCATCTATTGAATCAAAATTATCCATTACTTCCTTATAATCATTAGGATCGGACACAACAAGAACGGACTTGAAATTTTTAGCGGCAGACCTGAGCATTGTTGGTCCGCCTATGTCGATATTTTCTATCAGCTCATCTTCATTATCTGTTTTAAGTGCGGTATCTTCAAAAGGATATAGATTAACGATAACTATATCAATCGGGTCTATATTGAATTTTTTAATTGTTTCTATATGCTCTAAATTATTTCTTATAAACAAAATCCCGCCGTGAACCTTCGGATGCAGTGTTTTTACCCTTCCACTCAGCATTTCAGGATATTCAGTGTACTCTTCTACCGATACAACTTTTACACCTTTTTCCAAAAGCAATTTCCCTGTAGAACCTGTTGATAAAATTTCATAGCCTTTGGCTTCTAAAAATTTTGCAATATCAACCACACCTTCTTTGTTCCACACACTTATTAATGCCTTCTTACCCATACTGACTCCTTTTCTTTTTTATTATTTCAAGTGTAAAACAACTCTCACACTTTGTCAAGAAGACAAGATGCATAGACTTAACATTCCTATATCTCTATCTTATATTTTGCTATTTTGTAGCGAATAGAACGGAAAGTTATACCCAAGATTTCCGCAGCCTTGGTTTTGGAGTTATGGGCTCTTTTCAATGCATCTACAATTATCTCTTTCTCATACTCTTCAACTTTTTTACCTAAGCTTAAATTATTTGCCGGTTTTGCGTATCGCTTATGCGATGATTGTGACTGAAGAACATCCGGCAGATTCTCGCAGGCTATAGTTCCATCGCTCATAAGTGCGGAATGCTGCAGAATATTTTTAAGTTCTCTTATATTGCCGGGATAATCATAAGAAAGGAGTGCTTTTAAAGCTTCGGATTTT
The DNA here is from genome assembly GCA_027064405.1 of Desulfurellales bacterium. GTDB lineage: Bacteria > Campylobacterota_A > Desulfurellia > Desulfurellales > Hippeaceae > JAMOPP01. The sequence goes on along the minus strand of JAMOPP010000155.1, from coordinate 3,573 downwards.
AAGGTATATCTTTTATTGTTCTCCTTGCCTATTTTATTTAAAAAATGCTTAACAAGTATGGGTATATCCTCTTTTCTAAACCTTAAAGCCGGCAATTTTATCACAAAACCGTTCAGCCTATAATACAAATCTTCCCTAAAAAGATTCTTCTCTACGAGCTGTTCTAAATTTTTATTCGTTGCGGAGATAATTCTTACTTCAACCTTTCTCGAAACATTATCACCCAATCGTTTAATTTCCATATTTTCAAGAAATCTTAAAAGTTTCGACTGTAATTCAAGTGGCATATCCCCTATTTCGTCGAGAAAAACACTACCCTTGTCAGCCTCTTCAAAAAGACCCTTTTTAGTATTCACTGCACCGCTGAAGGCTCCTTTTTCGTAGCCAAACAGTTCACTTTCAAGTAAATGGTTTGGTATGGCTGCACAATTTATCGTTATAAATTTGCCCTTTTTACCGCTTAATGTATGTATTGCATTGGCACACAGTTCTTTGCCCGTACCACTTTCTCCTTCAATCAAAACGGATAAATTTGTTTGAGCAACTTTTTCTATCTTTGCATAGATACTTCGCATCTCACTGTTTAAGCCTATCATACCGTGAAATCCGCTATTTATAATTTCTATTTTATCCTTTAACCTTTCATTTTCTTTTTTTAAATCAACCTTATCCAAAGCTTTTTCTATAATTGCAGAGAGCTCTTCAAATTTAAAAGGCTTTACAAGATAGTCAAAAGCCCCATTCTTTAAAGCCTTAACCGCACTTTTGGCGTCTTTCTCAAAAGCCGTAATTATAATAATCTCGCTTTGTTTAAACCTATCTTTCACCTCTTTTATAGAATCTATACCATTGGCATCAGGTAATTTTGCATCAAGAAGCACAATATCCACATTGTTTATTTTTTTAATATCTTTTAGTTTTTCGGCAAAAAATACCTTATAGTTTAAAGAGCTTAAATATTCCCCTACAACCTCTCTTATACTTTCTTCGTCATCAACAATTAAGATAGAGTTTTTATTCATCACTGCAGCCTTTCAAAATTATTTTAAACGAGTTTTTAGAAAATAATTCTATAGAACCTTTATGAAATTCCGATATTTTTCTGCATATGGAAAGACCTAAACCCGTTCCGTACTCTTTTGTTGTAACAAAAGGCATAAATATTTTACCGGCATTTTCCGTTATTTTTACACCTTCACCGTCATCTTCAAAAATTATTTCAGCATTACCTCTATTTTTCTTAATTTTAACGGTTACATTCTCAGCTTTCGCTTCAATAGAATTTTTAAGCAAATTTTCAAACATTCTTGTGAGCATATCCACATCGCCCATTATGCAAATATTTTTTTCTTTAGCTTTCACACCGATTTTTATATTATTAACCATTCTTCTGTTTTCTGCAAACTCTTCTATAAAATCCACTATATTCATCTCTATTTTCAAGCCATTCATTGTTTTTTCGAAACTCAAAAAATCCCCGGTTAATTTTTTGGCTCTTTCAATCTCCTTTTCTGCCAATGCAATCATTTTTTCTTGAGTTTGTATATTTTTATTGCTCTTTATTATCTCTAAAGCCCCTGATATACCCATTAAGGGGTTACGAATTTCATGTGCAAACTCTAAAGACAATCTTGACGCTATTGATAATTTATCTTTAAACTCCTCCTCAAACGCCAGTCTTGTTTCGAGAACTTTTTGATTTTCGAGTAAATTGTTTAAAAGATAGGATGTTGCATACGATGCGGAGTAAGCTATAAACGCAAGTATCATATTAACATCACTATAAAAAGATACCATTGCAATTGCGAGAACAAACAATACAATGGAAAAAATTGAATTTATGTATATGCACGAAAAAAATATAGGAACGGTAGTAAAGGCTATTAATATATTTATTTTAAGCATATATACAAGGAAATAGATGAAAAGAATATCCAATATTGAAATAAGAAGTTTAAAATAAATATTATCTATATTTAATGATACGGAAATTGCAAACAGATAAGTTGCAAAAAAAAGTATATTAAATTGAGTGATATTTTTTTGATTTTGAAAAATGATAATAGCAAATATGACAAAAATCAACAATCTATAAAGAAAATATATCTTGAACAAGTAATCTTTTTTTGTCATATATAAAAGAAAAAAGGCAGAAATCGTCTGCCTTTTATTAACTAACCTATGCCATAATTTTCTTTCAACACTTTATGTATAGTCTCACCCATATAACCCGGATTTTCTATAATGTGAACGCCTGCTTCCTTCAAAACCTTATACTTATACTCCGCTGTTCCGCTTTTGCCCATAATAATAGCACCGGCGTGGCCCATTCTTCTTCCCGGAGGTGCCGTTCTACCTGCTATGAAGGCAAAAACGGGTTTTTTCATCTCTCTTTTTATATATTCTGCCGCTACCTCTTCTGCATTTCCGCCGATTTCACCGACCATCATTACAGCCTCTGTTTCAGGATCAGCTTCAAATTGCTCTAACCAATATACATAATCCGTCCCAATAATGGGGTCTCCGCCTATTCCAACACAAGTTGACTGCCCAAGTCCGGCTTTTGTAATTTGATCTGCCGTTTCATACAATAAAGTTCCGCTCCTTGAAATTATACCTATACTACCCCTTTTAAATATATGTCCGGGCATAATACCTATCTTTGTCGCACCGGGTGTTATAATACCGGGACAGTTCGGACCTATAAGCGTAATACCCTCTTTCTCTATAACCCTTTTTACTTTCACCATATCAAGAACCGGTATTCCTTCCGTGATGCACACTATTGTTTTTACACCGCTGCCTACCGCCTCCAAAATAGCATCAGCTGCAAATGGAGGTGGCACAAAGATTAAACTTACATTGGCGTGAGTACTATGAACAGCTTCTTCCATCGTGTTGTACACAGGAATATCACCTAATTTTTGACCGCCCTTCCCCGGCGTTGCTCCAGCTACAACCTTTGTCCCATACTGTTTGCAGGCAAGAGCATGATAACTTCCTTCCTTACCCGTTATACCTTGAACAACAACCCTACTTGTTCTATATACACAAACAGACATTTATTTCTCCTCACTTTTAGCTTTTTTTTCTGCTACAGTTGCCGACTTTTTAGTTTTTACATCTTCTTTAGACAATTTTGCGACCATAGTGGCGGCATCTTTAAGATCCTCTGCTATATGAAAATGCATAGGAGCTTTCTTTAATATCTCCATTCCTTCCGCTTTATTCATTCCCGTCAATCTTACAACGACAGGTATGTCAACCTGCACAGTCTTTAATGCCTGTATTATTCCATTTGCAACCTTATCACACCTTACAATTCCACCAAAAATATTAATAAAGATAGCTTTTACCTTAGGATCTCTTGTAATAATTTCAAATCCCTTTGATATCGTGTCGGGAGTAGCCTCTCCGCCAACATCAAGGAAGTTTGCAGGTTCGCCGCCGGCAAGTTTAATAACATCCATAGTTGTCATAGCAAGTCCTGCACCATTAACCATACAGCCTATATTACCATCTAATTTAATAAAATTAAGACCGGCAAATCTTGCTTCAAGTTCATCCGGATTT
>JAMOPP010000154.1 GCA_027064405.1 Desulfurellales bacterium | reverse complement strand
TGTATATTCCCACTCCTTCAAAATATGACCCTGATGAAAACGGACATTTTGGAATTTTTGGCGGTCGCTATGTGCCTGAAACACTCATGCCTGCTCTGCTCCAGCTTAAAGAAGAGTACGAAGCTATTCGTTTTGATGAAGATTTTTGGAAAGAAGTCGACTATTATCTCAAAGATTATGTAGGTCGTCCAAGTCCTCTTTTTTATGCCGAAAATATTTCCAAAGAAATTGGAGCGAAAATCTACCTTAAACGTGAAGATTTAAACCATACAGGTGCACACAAAGTCAATAATGTAATCGCGCAAGGTTTAATGGCAAAAAGGCTGGGTTATAAAAAAGTTATAGCAGAAACAGGAGCCGGGCAACATGGCGTTGCAACTGCAACCATAGCTGCACTTTTAGATTTAGAATGTGAAATATTTATGGGTGCAAAAGATGTAGAACGTCAAGAGCTTAATGTCTTTCGTATGAAACTTTTAGGTGCAAAGGTACATAGTGTGCAAAGCGGCAGCAAAACACTTAAAGATGCAATGAACGATGCCATCCGCCATTGGGTTACAAATGCAAGAGATACTTTTTACATTATCGGAACAGTTGCAGGTCCACATCCCTACCCTATGATGGTACGAGATTTTCAGGCAATTATCGGCTGGGAAGCAAGAGCGCAGATTTTAGAAAAAGAAAATAGATTACCGGATTATGTTATAGCCTGCATAGGTGGTGGTAGTAATGCTATAGGTACATTCCAGCACTTTTTGGAAGATAAAGAGGTACAGTGCATCGGCATCGAAGCCGGCGGTCTAGGACTTGAAACGAACAAACATGGCTGCTCCTTAGAAAAAGGACGTCCAGGTGTTTTGCATGGTCAAATGAGTTATTTGCTTCAAGATGAAGACGGGCAAGTTCTTGAAGCGCACTCTATCAGTGCAGGGCTTGATTATCCGGGTATAGGACCTGAACATGCTTTTCATAAAGACAATAAATCAGTTTCATATGACAATGTAACCGATCAAGAAGCTTTGGATGCTTTTGTATGGCTTTCTCAAAAAGAGGGAATAATTCCTGCATTTGAAAGTTCTCATGCCGTAGCATACTTGAAAAAAATGAAAAATATTGAGGGAAAACTCATCATAGTCAATCTCTCTGGTCGCGGCGATAAAGATATGATTCAAGCCAAAAATATTTTACACTTCGATTAATCAAATATCAAGCAATAAAGATTTTTCCATATCTTTGTTGTTTTGCCTCATTTAGCGCATATTTAGCTCTTTCTATAACTATATCCATTTCATCATTTTCTATAAAACTCGTAATACCAAAAGCAATTTCAAGCTTTAACTCTTTAATGGATTCTATTCTTAAAAGTTCAGCACTTATTTTTTTAATTAACATTTCTGATGATTTTTTATCGGTATTTGTAAATATAATAATAAAATCAGAACCTTCCCATCGAGCCAGAACATCTGATGAGCGAATCAAATTTTTAAACTCTTTTGCAAAAAGAGATATAATTTTTTCACCATGATGTAGACCAAATAGCCCAATAATTTTATTCATATTCACAAGACTGAAATAGACTATAGTCG
>JAMOPP010000153.1 GCA_027064405.1 Desulfurellales bacterium | reverse complement strand
ACAATGAAAATAAAAATAGTTGTGTTGTGCATAAGTGTCAAATCTATTGTATTAAATCCGGCTGTTCTTGTTGTTACGCTTTGAAATAGACTTAAAAGTGTATCTTTAAAAAATGAGCCGCTTTGCAGGGCATGGTTTTTTTCTATTACAAACATCAATATTGCACCTGCTATTATTAGTATAACGGTTGAACTTAGAACAATATATGTGTGAAGAGATAGTCTTTTTATTTTTTTTGTTTTGTACAAGATTATTTCATCTACAACAAGAAAACCTATTCCGCCCAAAATTATGAGCGCCATAATCGTAAAATTTACGGCAATATTGTATTTAAAACCTATTAATGAATTATTAAAAAGAGAAAAGCCCGCATTGTTAAATGCACTTACAGCGTGAAAGATACCATAATATATGCCTTTCATACCTAACTTATGATAAAAAGAGAAAGCGAGTATAATAGAGCCGATAAATTCACTTAAAAAAACAAACAGTATAACCCTCTTTAAAAAGTCAAGCAGACCGTAAAAAGATGGATAGCTTAGAGATTCTTTTAATATAAGTTTATCTTCATACGATATTTTTTTCTTAAAGGAGAGCAGAAAGAATGTTGTAATGCTCATATATCCAAGTCCGCCTATCTGTATTAAAAAAAGTAACACGAGTTGACCAAAAAGCGTGAAATTATTTATATCAACAACAGACAATCCCGTTACGCATACGGCAGAAGTTGACATAAAAAGAGCATCTGTTAATGATATAGGGTTCTTAAACGAATAAGGAAGAAGGAAAAGTATGCTGCCGAACAGGATAACGAATAAAAAACTTAAAACTATAATTCTTAACGGATTATGTTTTACTGTCATCAAAGTTTATTGCTGTTTTTATATTGTATATTTTTTTGTTTTGACTTTCATAGTATATTCTTGTGAGCATTTCGCTCATTATTCCAACTCCGGCTATATTTATACCTGTGAGAATCAGCAAAACCCCCATAAGTAAAAGCGGCCTGTTACCTATGTCAATACCGAATGCCACTTTTTCAACAGCAAGATATGCATCTATGCCAAAACCTAAGAAAAACATTAAAAATCCAAAAATACCAAAAAAATGTATCGGGCGAGTCATAAATTTCTGCATAAAATACATAAGAACAAGGTCAACTATAACTCTAAATGTTCTCGTTAAATTATATTTGCTCTCTCCGTGTATTCTTTTATGGTGAGTTACGGGTATCTCTGTTATACTTGCGCCGTATATATTTGCCAAAACAGGTATAAATCTGTGTAGCTCCCCGTACATATGAAGATTTTTGGCAACATCACTTCTGTATGCTTTTAAAGAACATCCGTAATCATGTAGCGTTACATGAGTAATCTTGCCTATAAGCCAGTTTGCTATTTTTGACGGTATTACGCGGCTTGTTTCGTCTTGCCTATCCTTCCTCCATCCGCTTACCACATCGTATCCTTCATCTATTTTCTGCAAAAGAAGCGGTATATCCTTAGGGTCATTCTGTAGATCTCCATCCATACTGACAATAACATCCCCACTTGCATAGTCAAAACCGGCAGCCATTGCAGGGGTTTG
>JAMOPP010000152.1 GCA_027064405.1 Desulfurellales bacterium | reverse complement strand
TTGTTGGCTTCCGGTATGCAACTTCCTGATAAGGGTAATGTCTTTTTGTCTTTATCAGACCATGACAAGCCGCATGGTGTTGTGATAGCTTCCAAACTTATAGAGCTTGGTCTTAAGGTTTATTGCACGAAGGGAACCTATGAATATTTAAGAAACGAAGGTGTGGGTGTTGAATACGTTAAAAAAGTAAGTGAAGGAAGACCTAATATTTTAGATAAAATGAAAAATAATAATATACAATTCTTGATTAATACACCATCAGGCAAAAGATCAAGAAACGATTCGTTTTTTATAAGGAGAACTGCTTTAACTATGAATATACCTTATTGTACAACTTTATCCGGAGCAATAGCCGCCACAAGAGCGATAGAGGCTAAAAAAATGGGTAAAATTATGAATGTTGTCTCAATACAAGAGTATTATCAGAAGAGAGGTTAATTTATGTCTGAAAAATTTTTAATGACCCCTGAAGGGTATGAAAAAATGATTGAAGAGATGAGGGATTTGCAGAAAAATCAAAGACCTAATATAATAAAGGAGATTGAAGAAGCGAGGGCAAAAGGTGATTTAAGCGAAAATGCAGAGTATCATGCAGCCAAGGAGAAACATGCTCTTATCGAAAAAAGAATTTCGGAGCTTTCTAAGAAGATTAACAATGTGCAGGTAATAGATCCCAAAACCGTTTCCAAAGATAAAGTTGGTTTTGGATGTAAAATCAATCTGTTTGATGTGGATAACGAATCTGAAATTGACTATGTTATCGTTGGCGAAGAAGAATCCGACCCGAATAACGGTAAGATATCGATTAACAGTCCAATAGCACAGGCTCTACTTGGAAAAGAGGTTGGAGATGAGGTTACAGTGAAGGTTCCGGCAGGAAAAAGAAGGTTTGAAATAGAGGAGATTCTCTAATTTTATGAAACTTCAAATCCTGCAAAATGAGCAAATAGCCGGGAGCGTTATGTCTATAAAAATAGACAATCCGGGACTTTTTACTGCACGAGCCGGCCAATTTTTTATGGTAAAAATAAACGATTTTAACTATCCGTTTCTAAGAAGACCTTTTAGTATAACCTACTTTAAAGATTATATTGAGATTGTATACAAAATAGTCGGAGAAGGAACCTCAATGCTTGCCAAAAAGCAAAAGGGTGAATTTATAGATATGATAGGACCTTTGGGCAACGGCTTTGAAATTGTAAACAGTAAAAAAATTTTGCTTGTAGGCGGGGGCATAGGTTTTGCTCCTTTAAGATTTTTAAAAGAAGAACTTAAAGGTAGGTCGTTCGATTTTGACTCTTTTTTCGGGTTTAACACAAAAGATGAAGTATGCGTGGATTTTGGAAATATTGCAACAATGGATGGAAGCTACGGTTACAAAGGTAGCGTAATTGATTTGGTTAAAGATGTAATAGACGAAGAAACTTTGATTTATGCATGCGGGCCTTCTGTTGTGCTGAGTAAATTATCGGATATTTGTTTGGAAAAAAATGCAAAAATGCAGGTTTCTTTAGAGTCAAGAATGGCTTGCGGAATAGGGGTTTGCTTGGGTTGTGTTATTGAAACAAAAAACGGAATGAAGAAGGTTTGCGATGAGGGTCCTGTGTTTGACTATAAGGAGATATTGTGGGAAAAAATGTAAATCTTGCAGTTAAGCTTGGAAATATTATATTTAAAAATCCCATCTTAACCGCTTCAGGCACATTTGGATACGGACTTGAATACCAAAAGTATATGGATTTGAATGAACTTGGCGGATTTATTGTGAAGGGTTTGAGTCTTAGCGAAAAACAGGGCAATAAGCCCCCGAGAATTATAGAAACTCCATGCGGTATGCTCAACGCAATAGGTCTTCAAAATGTAGGTGTAGATAAATTTATTGCAGAAAAATTGCCTTATATAAACAATTTAAATACCCATATTATTGCGAATATTTACGGCACTAAGGATGAAGAATTTATAGAAATTACACAAAGATTAAACAAAGAAGAAATAATAAGCGCTATAGAGGTGAATGTTTCGTGTCCGAATGTTGCCGAAGGTGGCTCTCTGTTTGGCAAGAATCCCGATAATGTTTTTAAACTCACTTCATCTATAAAACAAAATACAGATAAGCCTGTCATCGTTAAGCTCACGCCTAATGTTACGGATATTACCCTTATAGCCCAAGCAGCCAAAGATGCAAAAGCCGATGCTGTAAGTTTAATTAATACAATAACCGGTATGGTTATAGATACCAAAACCAAAAAACCTTATCTTGACAATAAAACCGGAGGATTAAGCGGTGCTGCGATTTATCCTGTCGGCGTAAGAATGGTTTATGAAGTATTTGAAAATGTTGATATACCGATAATAGGTGTCGGAGGCATATACAATGCAGATGTGGCTTTGCAGTATATTATGGCAGGTGCATCTTTAATAGAAATCGGCAGTGCTAATTTTACACAGCCTGACATATCAATTGATATAATAAAAGGAATTAGGAGATATCTTGCAGATGAGAATATTGAGTCTGTTTCTAATCTTGTCGGCATTGCTCATAGCTCAGGTTAAGGCGTGCGAATTAGAGAATATATTTAAATTATACAGTAATAAAGATACCGCCCTATGTTTTAAGCAGACGGTTATAAACTCAATGAGTGGTCAATCAATTGTAAAGAACGGCAGACTGACAATTAAAGATAAAAAATATATGGTTTTTGATTATAAAAATGAAAGGGTTGTTATTAATAATTTTGAGGCGGTGGACTATATAAATGGCAAGAAGACTATTTATAAGCTGAACGGATTCAACAAAATTTTATACCTTATGTTTCTCGGCAAGAAAAAATTCAATGAACTGTTTTTTGTTAAAAAGAAGAAAAACCTTTATATTTTGGAGCCAAAATATCAAAGTAATGTAGATAGTGTTGAACTTGCATTTTGCAAAAATAGTATAGATAATCTCACAATTATTGATATCTATTCCAACAAAACCATTTATAATTTTAATGATTCTTATTGTAAGCGAACATCTAAAGGAGATTGAGCTCTTAATAAATCATTATAAGCTCAAGAAAAAAGACGGAATCTTTAAAAATGACGCATTGTCGGTTTTTGTAAATTACGGACAAGGCTCACTTGCTTTAAGTTATTCTGTTGCAAATATAATTTCAATATATAACGATATAGAGATTTCTGTTTTATTTGGAATAGCAGGCAGCGTCGGTAAAAAATTTAAAGTAGGTGATTTCTGCACGGCAAGAAGGGTGAAATTAATGGATAAATCTCTAAATCCCGTCTTCAATCCCATAGATATGGCAAATATTGCAGATTTTAAAAGTGCTGATATTGTAACTTTGCTCGAAGGTGTGAATTTTGATAATGAATATTTAAGTAAATTTGCCGATTTAATTGACAATGAGGCTTATTTTTTCGCAAAAGCAGTGAAATCCTTGAATAAATTCGGTATAATTTTAAAAACTGTAAGCGATACGAATAAATTATCCGAACTACGAGATATAAGAAAAAATCCATTTGATTATGATTTAAACAGGTTAGTAAATTTTGTTGATAGATTGATAGATATAGATAAAAATAGCATTAAAATCGAAATTTTAAAAAATACGGGATTTATCGATAAAAATATTGTTGATAAACTGTGTAAAATTATAGAAAAAAAGCGGTTGAGCTTTTCGAACAGACAAAAACTTTACAAAAAAATCAAATTGAACAAACATATGTTAAAAACCGAACAGTTTGAAAAGCCGTTGATTGTTTTGGAAAAGAATATTGACAGAAGCAGGATTAAAATAAATTTAAGTAAATTTAATGTAAAAGAAGTTAATGATTATGTTCCTTATTTTCATAATATGAAGGATAGAAAAGCCGTTATTTTCGCAAATAAAAAGGGTGAATTTTTGAGAAAAACGCCAAATCATTATACGCCTGATGGTGAAAGCGGATATTCTATTCTAAATGCCTATAATTGTGTGTATGACTGTAGCTACTGCTTTTTGAAAGGCTATTTTAAGAGTTTTAATCCCGTAATTTTCTTAAACTATGAAGACTATTTTAAAGAAATAGAAAGGGTTGTTAAGTACAACACTCGAAGACCCCTTTATTTTTTTGCAGGCACTTTTTCAGACACCGTTGCTTTAAGTTATTTGTCAGATTTTAATATTAAATTGGTTGAGTTCTTTTCACATTTTAATGATGATATTTATCTTGAGCTAAGAACAAAATCAGACAGAATTGAGGATTTTATCAGCATTGTCCCTTCTAAAAATATTATTATGGCATTTTCATTATCCCCTAACTCGGTAGTTAAGAAATTTGAGAATTTAACTCCAAGTTTTGAAGCGCGTATGAAGGCTATAAAAAAACTTGATGAGCTTGGGTTTAAAATAGGTATCAGAATTGACCCTGTTATTTTTGATTATTTAAATGAATACGGCGAAGTTTTTGATAGCGTAAAGCTAATTAAAAATTTGCACTCGGTTGAGGTTGGTTTTCTGCGTTTTGATAAAAATGGATACAAAAATATGTTGAATAAAAACCCCAATATATTAAAAGATTTGCAGTATGAAAACAAAATGTATAGATACGGTAAAAAAATAAGAATGCAGGCTGAAGATTTTATAAAATCAAAACTTGATAATTTTTATATGAGTATGGAGTAGATGGCAGCTTTAGAAATTTTTAAAAATAAAGCTCTGATTAATGATATTCCGCAAGAGCCAGGTGTTTATATTATGCGCTCTGCCGATAATGAAATTCTGTATATAGGCAAGGCTAAAAAGTTAAAAAATCGTATAAAATCATATCTGAATGAGAATAATCTTGATATCTTCAAACTCTCTATGGTAAAAGAGGCGGCTCTGCTCGAATTTATTGTTGTAAAAAGCGAGCTTGATGCCTTGCTACTTGAATCAAATTTGATAAAAAAGCACAGACCTCCGTATAATGTTGTTTTCAGAGATGATAAGAGCTATCCCTATTTATGCATAAGTTTGAGTGAGAAATATCCAAGAATTTTTTCTACAAGGAGTGTGCGAAATAAGAACGATTTTTATTTTGGACCTATAACGCCTGTTGAAAAATTGCACAACCTTATAAAAATTCTAAAAAGTTCCTATAAAATTATACAGAAAAATTCAAAAAACTGTCAACACTCAAAAACGGCGTGCATCTATTATCAAATGGGCAAATGTTCCGCTCCCTGCATAGGTAGAATTAGCGAAAGCGATTATAGAGCAATGATAGAGGAGATAAAGCAGCTTCTGATAAATCCTTCAAGAATTAAAAAAAACATAAAGGCTAAGCTGAGTGATTATATTAAAAATGAAGACTATGAAAATGCAATTATTGCAAGGGATAAACTTAAAGCTGTGAGCGTTCTTGAGGATAAACAGATTGTAAGTTCTTTAGGGGATAAATTCGTAGATGTTATCGCTTTTGAAAAAAAGGGTATTGTAATCTGCGTTTATATTATAAACATAAGATTTTCAAATATTGTAGGGAATAGGAGCTTCTTTTTTTATAATTTGGAGCTTGATGATAATTTTAAGGAAGAATTTATTATACAGTATTATTTTGAAAAAAATGAAATCATACCCGATATAATACTGTCTCAATATTTTAGCTCTAAGGATATTGTATCCAAAATATTATCCGGTAAATCCAAAAGTGTAAAAATAATTTTTCCGAAAAAGGGTCATAATAAGGGTATTTTGCATATGGCAGCTAAAAATGCTACGCTTGAAATAGAGGCTCATTTAAAAAAATTTGAAAAGCAGTTGGAAGTTTTGGAAAAAATCAAGATTCTGTTTAATCTTAAAAATTTGCCATACATTATAGATGTAGTTGATATATCCCATATCAGTTTTGAAAATGTCGTTTCCGGTGTCGTAAGATATGAATTTGGCGGATTTAACAGAGCAATGTATAGAAGATACTCTCTTGATTCTCATTTTGAAAAAGATGCAATGGAGGAGACTGCGAAAAGACATAAAAAGCTACTTTTAAAAAGTGCAAGCAGACTTCCTAATCTTGTTTTGGTTGACGGCGGTTTGATTCAGGTGAATGCCTTTTACTCGTCATTTGGCGTTAAAACAATAGGCATAGCAAAGGAGAAACGCAATAACATCTCTGTAAGAAATATGGGAGATGTGCAAGACAGTGTCTATTACGAAAATGGGATTGTTGAAGTTGATGAAGATGTATTGCAGTTTTTGCAGATGCTTCGAGATGAATCTCACAGATTTGCCGTTAATTATCACAGAAAGAAAAGGGAGCAGTCTGTAATATCAAGTGCTTTGGATAGGGTTAAATTTATAGGGCAGAAAAGGAAAAAACTCTTATTTGATAAGTTTGTAAATATAGAGAATATAAAAAATGCCGACATTAGTGAAATTTCTTCGATAAAAGGTATTTCCGTAAAAGCTGCAAAGGCTATAAAAGAAATTTTAAATAATTGAATTTAAGATTATAGATGATATAATTGCCCGTTTAAAAAAAAGGAAGGAGAATTGCATTGAATAGAAAAGAAAAGATAATGGATTGGGTTAAGTCGATTGTTATTGCACTCATTATTGCACTGTTTATCAGGGCTTTTGTAATTGAGGCGTTTAAAATACCGTCTTCATCTATGGAGGATACACTTCTTGTAGGGGATCATATACTTGTAAATCGTTTTATATACGGAATTCGTATGCCTTTTACAGGCTCTACTATAATCAAGAACAAAGAGCCTAAATTCGGCGATATTGTTGTTTTTATGTATCCTAAAAATCCAAATATATATTTTATAAAGCGATGTATTGGAACGCCAAACGATGTGTTGGAGATGAAAAATAAGGTTTTATACATTGACGGTAAGAAAATGACAGAACCTTATGTGATACATAGAGATGAGAATGTTTATGCGAGGGATACGGATTATATGCCTGCAAAAACCCTGTTCGGCTCGAGGGACAACTGGGGACCTGTAAAAATTCCGCCACATAAATATTTTATGATGGGTGATAATAGGGATAATTCCTACGATTCAAGATATTGGGGCTTTGTGCCGGAGAAGAATTTAACGGGAAAGGCTTTTATCATCTATGGTTCTTGGGAATATAATCCGTTAGAGATAAGGTTTAATAGATTTTTTAAAACGGTAAAATAGCTTATTTAATACTTTTTCTACCTTAAAATCTTATTGGGCAACAAAAGAAGTATATGTAAATAAATTTATCTCTCATTTAAGACGGGTGTAGAATTATTTTTTTTAATTCGGTTTTTGTTTTTTTTGTTGACAATAAGATAATAAAATTATAAAAGAATTGAGTTGAAAGAGTAACTTAGTTATAAACTTTATTGTCGGAGGTTTTTTATGGTTTTTAAGAAAAAACTTTTTAGTGCTGTTTTGGCAGCCGGATTGGTTATTGGTGCTGCATCTGTTTCTAACGCTACAAATGGTTATTATATGATAGCCACAGGTGCAAAATCACTTGGTATGGCAGGAGCAGTCGTTGCTAACCCACAGGACGCTTCAACAATATTGCAGAACCCTGCAGGTATTGCATGGTTAAAGGGCACAACATTTGATATCGGCGGAGCTGCCTTTTCACCAAGAAGAAAATTAAACGGGAGTGATAGCGATTCAAATCTATATGTTGTTCCGGCGGCCGGTTTTGCAATGAATCCAAAAGGGGAAAATGCGGTAGATTCTAATTTTACATTTGGTATCGGTATGTATGGTGTCTCCGGTATGGGTGATGATTTTTCTGACAACAATTTAGCTGGTAATAACGGTGCTTTAACTAAGGCTTGGTCAAATATGGCAATGATGGAGATGGCTATTGGCGGAGCATACAGGGTAAACGATAAGCTATCCATAGGTTTTGCACCCGTATTTGTCTATCAATCAATGGGTTTAGAAATGAATTTCAAAAATATGGGCACTACGCAAAGTGTTCCAAACGGGTCAGGAGGCTATGTCTCTGTTCCAACTATTTACAAACTTTCCATGGATTCTACAAATGCCTACGGTATAGGATTTGATTTAGGTATTGTTTATAAGATTAACGATATGGTTCAGCTTGGTCTCGTATATAAATCAAAAAGGTGGATGCAGAAACTCGAATGGAATACAACGCCCGATAACTTTATGATTGCCGATGATAAGGTGAAAATGAGACTTGATATGCCAAGACAGATTGCGTTCGGTGTCAATGTAAGACCTATTGAGCCTTTGAAGATAGAGGCTGATGTAAGATGGATTAACTATCACGATGTTATGGATGAGGTTGATATTGATGGAATGAGTACTATGGACAAATGGCCGTTCCATTGGAAGAATCAATGGGTATTTGCAGTTGGTGCGGAGTATGCCGCAACTGATGCCTTAACATTGAGAGCCGGTTTTAACTACGGTAAAAGCCCGATTAAGGACGAAGATGTAAATGCTAATATTATAGCTACTGCTGTTGTAGAGACGCATGCAACGGTGGGTGCGAGTTATAAATTTAGCAAAAATTTAGAACTTTCCGCCGCCTATGCACATGCATTTGAACATAAACAGAGCCATAAAAACACTGACCCACAAGAT
>JAMOPP010000151.1 GCA_027064405.1 Desulfurellales bacterium | reverse complement strand
TTTCTCTAATTTTTCTTTACCTTCTGCTTCATCTAATTTGAAAAATCTCCTAAAGTGTGAACGCATAGCACCTTTAACGGCACTTGCCTGAATGACAGGCCAATTTGTATGTCTTTCTCTTTGTATAGGATTGTCCACTGCGCCCGTTGCAGAGCCGCTACCTGCATGAATTGGTGATATCGCATAAAAAGAGATTAAAGAAACAAGTTCTTTTTTAAACATTACATCCTCCTACTTTATTTTTATAAAATTTTTATTTATTTTAGTGTTAAACACGCTTCCTGCAGGGAAATAACCCACCATTGGCTTATGGAAACCCTTTGCCAGATCCCAACCACCAACATACATAATTTTACCTGTTGCTATTATATGTTCATTTGCTTTTTTACTTTTTGGGACAACGGACAAGCTCATCCATTCTCCATCACTATTAGACTCATCGTTTGGTAGGTCAATTTTAGTTTTTGTGTAGCGACCAAAGCGCCTTTCTGCTCCAAGTCTTAAAATTCCTTCTTTTCTCAAAGGTAGCTCTTTGTCTATACCAAATGCAATTTTAACGCCTTCTTTAAGTCTTGCGTGATTAAATGCATAAATCATACCTTCTCTAACAATTCTTCCTTTATCCGCTTTATCGTTTAGACCTATGCCAACCCTTTGTTCAAAAACAACAAAATACTCAAGTGAATACACTTTTAACTCGTTTTTATTGATATCGTCAAATTTTATCCAAAAACCACCTAAAGAGATAAGTTCTTCATTGTTTGGTTTGACCCAATAAAGCGGTTTATTTTTAGTTTTAATAAAATCTTCTTCAATTTTTTTAGATTTCTTTACTTTAACTATTGTGGACTTTGTCGGACCCTTTTCTATTTCAGGTTTGCGGCTTTTGTCCATATACCAACTGTAAGGTGCAGGAATGTATAATTTATTATCTTTTGAGAAGAGTGGTCCTACAACCTCAAAAGGTGCCTCCTTGCCGTATTTTCCTACGCTTTTCTTTAAAACGTCATCTATATTGCCTTTTTCATAATCCTTAAAATCTACCCCATTTTGTATTAAAATGGTTGTTCTTAAAGCACCAGCTATCGTTTGTGGCATTGGTGGAAATATTGGCGTTGCAGAGTGATCTTCTCCCATTTCCATAGGTTCTGCTCCTCTAAAAAACAGTGTATCAGCAGGCTCAAATTCATACCAGTTAAGCATTTTTATCACCTCCATCCATGAAAGCCGCAACTATTAAGCCTTCAGGTTCAAACCGCTCACCATTTATGCAAACTTCTCTTATCGTTTTTGCCATCTCTTCTTCGTCTACGGATAATTGAGATCTTTCAAGTTGTTTCTTTATAAATTTTTCAAGCATTGTATCTTTGTTTTGATTATCGCTCTTTAAAATCGCTTCTATGCCGTCTCTGAACAGTTCAAGTCTATAAACCATGGAAGTTGAGACTCCAACCTTTTTATCACCTTTTATTGACTTTCCAACCTTTTTAAAGCTATCCCATGCTGTGTCATTCCATTTTCTAACAAAATATCTACTGCCGCCGTTTCTCTTTCTCAATTCTATTGCACATGCTCCACGACCGGCTTCATCTTTTGCTTTTGCATCAAGCAACCT
>JAMOPP010000150.1 GCA_027064405.1 Desulfurellales bacterium | reverse complement strand
CTATCTGCTGAAGCATCAGTCCACTCCTTTTTAATACTCGTTTGTTTCTTTTGTTCCTTTACAGACCTCTTTAATTTGATCTTTTACCAATTTTCCGTTATTGATTATTTTTATGTGCATTTTTTGGCACTTAGTATGCGTTTTCGGATTATAATAGGGTTGTGTAGCAGGGGCAGCTTCAACCTGTTGCCATCCGTTATTCGTATTCCTTCTATAGATTACCGGTTTCTGCTGAGACATAGATTCATCTATTGCTCTCTGTTGTATTTGAGAAAAAGCAGCTCCGGCAGCTGCGCCCACCAGTCCGCCTATAACAGCGCCTTTCCATTTATTTTTACTCATACCTGCACCTATCGCAGCGCCAAGCCCTGTTCCCAAAGCCGTGCTCTGCTCTCTCGTTGTGCACGACGCAAACATTAGAACGGAAAAAGAAATTACAACAAAAAACACAACAGATCTCTTGAACTTTAATAAATTTTTCATACCAGCCTCCTTAACAATTTGTCTTAAAAATATTTAAAATCTCTTCTGCCGCCAAAGACGGCGTGGTACATTTTTCATCTACGGATTTTTCCAATATAGGCGCATAATTTTTGATATACTCACAATTTGTAAGCATATCCTTTAATCCGTCCATAACTACACTCCACATCCATTCTCGCGCCTGGCGTTTTCTTTTTTCAGAAAATCTCCCGTTGCTTTTCATAGTTTTAACATATTTTCTCACAACAGTCCAAATTTCTTCTATACCTTTATTTTCCACTGCGCTTGCAAGAATCACGGGAGTTACCCATCCGCTTTCTGCAGGTTTCAATATATGAAGCACATTTTCAAGCTGTTTTTTTGCAATAGAAGCACTGTGTAAATTCTCACCGTCTGCTTTGTTTACAATAATAGCATTTGAAATCTCCATTATACCTCGTTTTATACCCTGAAGCTCATCCCCGGCATTAGGAAGTTGCATAAGAAGAAAAAAATCGGTCATAGAGGAAACCGCCACTTCGGACTGCCCCACACCTACCGTTTCAACAATTACAACATCGTACCCGCTTGCCTCGCAAAGGAAAATAGATTCCCTTGTTTTTCTTGCAACGCCCCCGAGAGAACCTCCTGACGGAGAAGGCCTTATAAAAGCATTTTCATCTCTCGAGAGATTTTCCATCCTTGTCTTATCACCGAGAATAGAGCCACCCGTTATGTGAGAGGTTGGATCAACTGCCAAAACCGCAACCTTATAACCATTATCAATCAAATAAAGACCCAAAGACTCTATAATTGTACTCTTGCCAACCCCCGGAACTCCGCTTATACCTATTCTAATCGATTTTCCGGAGTATGGAATAACGGATTCAAGCAACTTTTTTGCCTCTTTTGTATGATTGGCACTCCTACTTTCTATCAAGGTTATACCCTTTGCCAGCGCTCTTCTGTCACCGGATATAAGTTGATTACTTAAAAGCTCTATATCCATTATTTCACAATGTTTTTCACTGTTCTTTTATTCTTAATATCATCAAGGGTATCCTTGGCAGATTTTATTAAAGTCGTCCCGGGGCCAAAAACAGATGCAACCCCCGCACTGAATAAAACATCATAATCTTTCTTGGGAATTACACCACCT
>JAMOPP010000149.1 GCA_027064405.1 Desulfurellales bacterium | reverse complement strand
GCTGAACAGCAAGAGGGGGTATCGCCAAACGGCAAGACCCCTTATAGCCAAATGGCGAGAGGGGGTATAGCCGAACAGCAAGACAATAGTAAGTATAATTTAGATAGTTATAATAGTAAGAATAAAATAGATAGAGGAGGATATATATATACCGCCCTCTCTTTTTTTGAAAAAAAACTTCTTATTCTCTTAGGGAACTTACAAAAACATTTTGAAACTTACAATCTAAAAGTTAGCACCTATAAAAAACATTTAGAAGTATTTAGAAGATTATCATCTAAGTATGAAGAACAAGAACTCATAACAGCTATATATGCAAGAGCCATTAAAGGAATAAGAGAGACAAGCGGAAGTCAGTTAAAAACAATAGCGAATCCTAACTTCCTAAAAGCAAGTATAAAAGATTTGCTGATAGAGGCTGAAGAGTTTATGGAATATGAGGATTTAGACGAGGACAGTATTGAGACTGAGTTTTATTTTATGGCTAATTCGGGAGTATATCTTAACTTTTATAGTGAGATAGACAGGTATTCAGGAGAGTTTATAGACGCAGCAGGTAATTCAAAAAATATAGCAACATTAGAAGAAGACATATTCTTAATGAGAGAGTATTTAAAGCAGTTTGATATTGAATTAACAAGTAATATTAAATCGTTTCTATTAGGTAATGCTATTGAAAATGTAAAATATGACCTCATAATAGCTAAACAATTTTACATTCTTAATGATGAAAATTACAAAGATTATCTATATATTTTTGAGGATATAGATAAGATGTTAGAGTTTTTTAATAAGAAATTTTCAGTAAAAGAAATAAATTACGAAGAATTAAAACAGCAATTAATGGAAAAAGTCTCAATCAAATAAAACACTCTCAAATTACCTTCTCACAGCCTCTACAATCAACGAAAATGGGTTTTAAGTATGTAGGGTAGCCGATGAGGTTTAAAAACGCTTATAATAGCTTTTTTTCAATTGTGATATAATGAGTTATGATTATTTTAAGGCTGGATAAATGAAAGATGTTATTTTAATGTGGAAAATAGCAAGGTTTTTCATTGCTTTAACAATAGCGGTCATAAGCTGGGTGATATTGAATATTGTTTTAGCTTTTTTCATTAAAAGTGATATTGTGATTTTAATCATCTCAACTTCTTTTATTTTACTTACGCTTTATCTCTATACCAAGGAACTTATAAAAGAATAAGCGGGTCCTGCTTAGAGAGAATTTTGTCTGCGGGCACTGGCGACCCCAAATTTCATACACTCATAACGAAAATTTTTACTTCAAATATTCAAAGAATGGAAAACCGCTATATAATGTAAGCTCTGTAAAATTATTCTTTGAAGTAAGCCTAAAAGTTTCCATAATGATTATTATTAAACATCACTTTATTGACGATATATTCGCATTTTTAGAAGCAAGTTTCAAAAATCATTGTGTAAATATGTAAACCTAAAAAAATCGTATTGTGTGAGTAAATTTTGCGGTCGCGAGTGCCCGCAAATGAAATTCAAGCAAAAAAAGAACCTAAAAAGACATTAAAGCGTTTGGGTTCTTCCGGGAGTTTATTATATGCAGTGGTCGCCAACCGCAAAAAATACGTAATTTTAGGTGTTTTAACTTGGTTTGCAAGTAATAAAGTGTAGCCGTTTTCATTTAACAATAACCAAGTGGAGGGGTGGGTTTGAAATTATTTAGGCAAGAGATTGCCGACCGGCGGGCAAGTCACGAAAAAATAAAAACTGATTTTAAGGGGATGGGGGTATCCTGCTTACCGACCCCTTGCTAAGCCCTGCCTAAGCCGTTAATGAGCTTATGAACTTCCTTTTTATCGGCATAATTCCAGCTACAAGTGAGAAAAAGCAACATAAATTCCCAGCTTTTGCCTATAAAAGTGAACGGGTTATCAGAAAAAGTTGACAAAAGTTTACAGGAAAATTAAAAAGTCAACAAAAGTCAACAGGCAAACGCAGTAAAAGTCAACAAGATTTTTGAAAAGGAAACAAAATGAAACACCGCTTTTAAAGTTTCCTTTTTAAAGTTTATCAAGATGATCGTTTCTCTCCAAAAGATAAATTCACTTCTATATAGGATTTAAATAAAAAAGGCTTGTTATATGGACGTCAACGTAGAATATCTTATTTACAACCTGCAAGACTTGGGAAGGGACGAAAATAAAATATACGAGCTTTTAGAAAGACTGCAGGGGCTAAGGGTATATATTTCAAAGCAGAGATTATTCAAGTATAGATTAAAAAAGAGATATTATCAGCTTAAAGGTATATTGCCGGTTAACGAAATAACAGCTTTATTATCAAAAGAGTTTGAAAAATCTCCAAGCAGAATAAGAATTTATATTAACGAATTTAAAAAACTAAATACTGCTAAACAAAACTAAACGGATTTTGATTTTTTTAGAGAAAAAATATATTTTGTTAATTAAACTCCATTCCTCTTGAATAAGTTATTTAGAAGTTAAATTTTGAGAAAATTGCTTACTAAGGGACACCCAAGGGGACACCTCATCAATTTTTAAGCTATCAAAACATCGATTTTATGGGAGTTTTAATGGTAGTGAGGGGGAGACTTGAACTCCCGACCTCCGGCTTATGAGACCGGCGCTCTAGCCAGCTGAGCTACCCCACCTCGTTTTGTGGATTGAAATTATAACTACTTTTAATCCAAATTTCAAGAAAAATTACTAAAAAAATAAAAATTAATTTTTTTATTTTTATTTTTACTTTTCACAGTTACTAAAAGTAACATATGAGCATTTATTTCTTATATAAAAACACTTGGTTTTCACAAAATGATATAATTGATAAAAAAAAGGAGAAAAAAATGAAATTGTTTAAGGGTTTATTAAGTTTGGCTGTAGCGGCAAGTTTATCTTTGGCGGCGGATTATGTAATTAAATTCTCTCATGTTGTTTCACCAAATACACCAAAAGGCAAAGCAGCCGATTTTTTTGCAAAAAGAGTGCAAGAACTGAGTCACGGTAAAATTAAGGTTGAAGTATATCCGAATGCACAGCTTTGCGGAGATAAAGTCGTTCTTAGAAAAATGAAATTCAACGCAGTACAAATGGCGGCTCCCAGTTTTTCAAAATTTACAGGGCTGGTACCGCAACTTGCGCTTTTTGATTTGCCGTTTTTGTTTAATGACGCGGAGCACCTTCATAAAGTGTTAGACGGTGAAGTCGGAAAGACCCTTTTAAATATGGTAAACAAAAAAGGTTACGTGGCACTTGCTTACTGGGATAACGGATTTAAACAGTTAAGCGATTCCAAAAGAGCATTAATCAAACCTGAAGACGCAAAAGGGCTTAAATTCAGGGTTATGAGCTCCAAAGTTTTGATCGAACAATTTAAAGCATTGGGAGCGATACCTGTAGTAATGCCTTTTAGTGAAGTTTATTCGGCGCTTCAACAAGGAGTTGTTGACGGACAGGAAAACACGATTTCAAATATTTATACAAAAAAATTCTATGAGGTTCAAAAATATATGACTCTTTCTAATCACGGATATCTCGGATACATGGTGGTTATGAGCAAAAAATTCTGGAACAGACTTCCTGCTGATATGAAAAAAGTTATCAAACAGGCTATAAAAGAAGCGACCGCAAAAGAAAGAATTTGGGCAAAAGAGCTTAATGATTCCCAGTTTGAAAAAATCAAAGAATACGCCGATAAAACAGGAAAACTTCAAATTATAAAACTTACAAAAGAACAAAGAGAAGCCTGGGTTAAAAAATTAAGAACCATTTATCCGAAATTTTACGGAACAATCGGAAAAGATTTAATTCAAAAAGCTATTAAAGCCGGTGAATGAAAGCACTGAATTTATTAGATAATGCTATCGGATTAATTAATGAATTTATAGCCTCCTTCGGCATAGCCGCAGGGGTGCTTTTGGCCTTTGGAAACGTTATAGCAAGATTTGTGTTTCATCAGGGAATAGACTGGGCGTTTGAGCTTACCAATTATCTTTTTATATGGTCAGCATTTTTCGGGGCAAGTTACTGTTTTAGAAAAGAATGCCATATAAGAGTTACACTGCTTTTAGATATATTGCCGCCAAAACTTGCCAAATTTTCTTCACTTTTGGCACATTTAATTACCTTTGCTTATTTACTTGCCGTTTCATATTACGGATATCTGTTTATATTCGACCCTGATTTCGGACTTAAAGCCAGCGGAGAAATCAGCATAGATTTAAACATTCCGATGTGGATACCTTATCTTGCTTTGCCTGTAGCTTTTTTAACGTCGGCTTACAGGGTTTTTGAAAAAACGATTGAACTTATCAAAACCCCTGCCGAAGAAGTAACCGCTAAAACGGAACACGAAATGATTATTGAAGAAATGGAGCTTCAAATGAAAGAGGTAAAATAATGGTAGCGGGTGTATTGTTTGGAATATTTTTCTTACTTCTCTTTTTAAGTGTTCCGGTAAGTGTAGCTTTAGGGGCATCTACATTTATTACATCATACTTCTTCGAAGGAAGTGAGAGTCTAATAGATTTGGCAAGCGCGGTTTTCAGCAAACTAGACAAATATGCACTTATGGCGATACCTATGTTTATTTTGGCGGGAAATCTTTTAAGCAAAGGCGGCAGTGCCAGAAGAATTGTGGATTTTGCAAAAACTTTCGTAGGGCATCTTCCGGGAGGTCTGCCTATTGCGGCGATTTTTGCAAGTGTCATATTCGCAGCGGTATCGGGAAGTTCCCCTGCGACTGTTGCGGCAATCGGTTCTATTATGTTCGGGGCGATTACCGCGGCAGGATACCCTAAAGAGTATGCGGTTGGAACTATTACCGCTTCGGGCAGTCTTGGTATTTTAATTCCCCCCAGTATCGTAATGATTATTTACGGAGTTACCGCAGAAGTGAGTATCGGAAAGCTTTTTATCGCAGGCATTGTTCCGGGGCTGTTAATAGGTTTTATGCTTATGGCTGTAACATATATAGGTGCTAAAAGGCTCGGATTTAAACGAACCGAACCGGCACCGTGGAGCGAAAAATGGAGAAAATTTAAAGAATCTTTCTGGGCTCTTATGACCATTGTGATAATCATAGGCGGTATTTACGGAGGAATTTTCACCCCTACAGAAGCAGCGGCAGTGAGTGCTGTTTGGGCACTTTTTATTGCAATTTTTATATACAAAGACATAAAATTAAGCGAACTTAAAATTATTTTTTTGGAAAGCGCCAAAACAAGTGCGATGATAATGTTTATTATTGCCAACGCTTCAATTTTTGCATATTTTCTTACACTTGAAGGCATCCCTCAAATGCTGAGCGATTTTGTAGTGCAAATGCATCTTAACAAAGTAATGTTTTTAATTGCGGTGAACATACTATTATTAATAGCCGGGAATTTTATGGAGCCTAGCTCAATTATTATGATTATGGTTCCATTGCTTTTACCGGTTGCAACTATGCTTGGGATTGATCCTATTCATTTCGGGGTAATAATTACAATCAATATGGAACTTGGAATGCTGACACCGCCGGTTGGGTTAAATCTTTTTGTTGCAAGCGGTATTACCGGACTTTCGATCAAAGAGGTTGTAAAAGCGGTACTGCCTTGGTTTTTTGTTATTTTAATCGGCTTGCTTCTTATTACCTATATCCCTCAAATATCTTTATGGCTGCCGGAATTAATGACAGCCAATTAATTCTTTCTTCTTTTCTATAAATCTAAAATTAAATTCATTATAAAAGTTTATTAATTATTTTTATATAAGTTTAGTAAAAAAGACTAAATTTAATTAAATTTTTTACTAAAAAATATTGACTTTTTTAATTTTTTTAATTATAATTTCGTCAGTTAAAATAAATAACTGCTAAAGGAGGCGGAAATGTTTAAACCAATAGGACTAAGAGTACTAGTAGAAAGAGTTGAAGAAGAAGCAAAAACAGCAAGCGGAATCATTATTCCTGACAATGCTAAAGAAAAACCTCTAGAAGGGAAAATCGTAGCAATTTCAAAAGAAGTGGAAGAAGATGAAAACCTTCCGTTAAAAGAAGGCGATAAAGTTGTATTTGCAAAATACAGCGGAACTGATATTACAATAGACGGAAAAGAATATTTGGTATTAAATACTGACGATATTCTTGGAATTATAGAATAAGAAAGGAGGGGAGTATGGCAGCAAAAGACGTAGTATATAGCGATGTAGCAAGAAATGAATTATTAGCGGGTGTTGAAAAACTGGCTGATGCAGTCAGAGTTACAATGGGTCCTAAAGGTAGAAACGTTCTACTTCAAAGAAGTTTCGGGGCACCTCATATTACAAAAGACGGTGTATCTGTAGCAAAAGAAATCGAACTTAAACACCCTGTAGAAAACATGGGAGCGCAACTTGTTAAAGAAGTTGCAAGCAAAACAGCCGATGAAGCCGGTGATGGTACAACAACAGCAACAGTTTTGGCACATGCCGTATTTAAAGAAGGTTTGAAATACATTACTGCCGGTGCAAACCCTGTAGCAGTTAAAAGAGGGATGGATAAAGCTGTTGAAGCTATTATAGCTGAACTTAAAAACATGAGTAAAACTGTTGAAAATAAAGAGCAAATCGCTCAGGTTGCAACTATTTCAGCAA
The DNA here is from genome assembly GCA_027064405.1 of Desulfurellales bacterium. Lineage (GTDB taxonomy): Bacteria > Campylobacterota_A > Desulfurellia > Desulfurellales > Hippeaceae > JAMOPP01. Next base: position 2,105 of record JAMOPP010000149.1, on the reverse strand, counting down.
ACAATGACAAAAAAATAGGTGAATTGATTGCTGAAGCTATGGATAAAGTGGGTAAAGATGGAGTTATCACCGTAGAAGAAGGAAAATCTCTTCAAGATGAGCTTGAAGTGGTTGAAGGTATGCAATTTGACAGAGGATATTTAAGTCCGTATTTTGTAACAGATTCTGAAAAAATGGTAGCTGAATTAAACGATGCATATGTATTGCTTTATGATAAAAAAATCAGCAATATGAAAGATTTATTGCCGTTATTAGAACAAATGGTTCAGGCAGGAAACAAACCTTTACTAATAATCGCGGAAGATATTGAAGGTGAAGCTCTTGCTACACTTGTAGTAAATAAACTAAGAGGTGTATTAAATGTATGTGCCGTGAAAGCACCTGGATTTGGTGACAGAAGAAAAGCGATGCTTCAAGACATTGCAATTCTAACAGGCGGTCAGGTAATAAGCGAAGAGCTTGGTAGAACACTTGAAAATGCCACATTAGCTGACCTTGGACAGGCTGGAAGAGTTGTAGTGGATAAAGAAAACACTACAATCGTAGACGGTAAAGGCGACAAAGCGGCAATTGAAGCTAGAATCGCTCAAATCAAAAAAGAAATTGAAGAAACAACAAGTGATTACGACAGAGAAAAATTACAAGAAAGACTTGCTAAACTTAGCGGTGGTGTTGCTGTAATTAAAGTAGGTGCGGCAACAGAAACTGAAATGAAAGAGAAAAAAGACAGGGTTGACGACGCACTAAGTGCAACTAAAGCTGCCGTTGAAGAAGGTATTGTAATCGGTGGTGGTGCGGCTATTTTAAAAGCTGCTGCGAAAATCAGCGTAGATACAGAAGATGCGGATGAAAAAATAGGTGTAGACATTGTAAAACAAGCAGTAAAAGCACCTATTAAACAAATCGCAACAAACGCAGGTTATGAAGCAGGAATCGTTGCTATGAAAGTTGAAGAATCTGATGAAAACACAGGATTCAACGCAGCAACAGGTGAATATGTAGATATGTTTGAAGCCGGAATCATCGATCCTACTAAAGTAGAAAGAATTGCGCTTCAAAACGCAGTATCAGTAGGTAGTCTGCTTCTTACAACAGAAGCGGCTGTAACTGAAGTACCTGAAGAAAAACCTGCTCCGGCAGCACCGGATATGGGTGGAATGGGCGGAATGGGAATGATGTAATCATCCCTTTCCCTTTTTTATTATAAAAACTATAGTGTCAGTCACTTTTTGAGCTTAAAGATTAACACCAAAACACAATACCATATCTTACATACACCATTTCTTTTCCTTTATCTTTTCATTATCTTCTCCCCAAAACAAATATACAAATCAAAAGCCACTTTACTACAATGCCTATGTTTCTAATTTTACAAAGAAAGCCTGATGTTTTTATTTTTATCTAAAATCTCAGTTTGTTATGAATCTTGGATATTAAATTCAAGGGAGAATACAATTAAAAATTTAAAGATTTGCATATTAGCGTCAGACACTATAGAGAAGAAAGAACAAAAAAGAAAGAAATTTAATCTCTTCTTTCTTTAATTCTGGCTTTTTTACCAGTTTTTCCTCTTAGATAGTAAAGTTTGGCTCTTCTTACTTTACCTTTTCTAACTACTTCTATTCCTGCAATACTTTCGCTATATAGAGGGAAAATTCTCTCAATTCCAATGTTGTTTGCACCGATTTTTCTCACTGTAAAAGTTTTACCTGCACCCTGACCTTTAATAGCGATTACAACACCCTCAAAATTCTGAATTCTTTTTTTCTCACCTTCTTTAATCTCAACTGCAACCCTTACAGTATCTCCGGGTCTGAATTCAGGAATTTCTTTACCTTCAATTTGTTTGGCTTCAAAAGCTTCGATGAATTTATTTCTCATTATCTCTCCTTTGTGCCATTGGCCCCTTTGGGCATTCACACTTAATTTTGAAGTGAAATTATATCAAATTATTCGTTTTAATCAAAATATACCGCTCTAGGGCACTGACCGAATAACATCATTTAACACCTTTTAAATTAAGATTAACAAAGAACATAGCGAGTCTGTTATCCAACCACTCAAAAGATTTAGAATGTGCCTTTGTTTTTCTTACTAAATACGAT
>JAMOPP010000148.1 GCA_027064405.1 Desulfurellales bacterium | reverse complement strand
CCCAATGGCAAAGCCGCTTCGAATCCTGCCGGAACCAATCCGGCATTGTGCACATTAAGTACAAATGTCGTCAAAGCAAATCCACCCAAACCCAATGGTCCCGGGTTACCCAACTTTACATCAGCCATAAAAACACCTCCAATAAAAAAATAAAATACTTAACATAATCTCTTGAAAATGAACTTACACTTAAGGTTAGAAACAATTTAATAAATTTTTTGATTAAAGTCAAGTAAAAATTAATTTTTAATTAGAATTTGCTTCGACCTCTTGTGGCTATTAGATAAAAATCAATCAGGTTGGTGTTTTTTCTTATAATCGCTCTTGGAATTTTCAATCTATTGTCTTTTTTTGGTCTAAATATCCTTTGACCTATAATGTATGCCCTTCTGATTTTTAAATTTTTTAGAATTTCAATGATATTTTGATTAAAATTTCCATAAGGGTATGCAAAGTCTCCTATACTTTCAAATTTGTTTAAATATTGTATCGATTCTTTGATGTCATTTTCAGCTTCTGTTTTATTAATCTCGGATAATTTTATATGATTTTTAGAATGAGAACCAAGGTGCATACCAAGAGAGACCATATTTTTTAAATCTTTTTCGCTTAACATATCTACGCCGTTGTACTGTTTTCCTATTAAAGATGTGATAATAAAAAATAAACCGCTCATAGAGTGTTTATGCAGAATTTTAGCAGCATCAATATTGTCTTTATATCCATCATCAAAAGTAACAAGAACAAATCTGTTTTTTGTGTAGAGTTTATTTTGAATTATATTGTCAATCTCTTTGGGTGAAATGGATTTATACCCCATCTTTTTTAACATAACCATCTGTTTTTCAAACTGTTTCTTGGATACGGAAAATTTATCAAGCGTTGTATGTGTGGAAACCTCGCCGATTCTGTGATACAAAAGAATTAAGATACCCTTGTGGGGGATGCGGAAAAAATTAAAGCGGGCAAGAAAAGACAGGATTAAAACTGTTGCTATGGTAAAAACTGTCATTTGCGATTCAACTCAATAAGTTTTGCATATTTAGTGAAAGAATAAAATGAGGATAATAAGGCATAAACACTACCCTCGTAACCGTCCAAGAATGCACCTTTAAACAAGAATCTTTTGTTAAATTCATAAAATGCCCTTAAAAAAGGAAAAATATTAGATACTTTTTTATTGTTTTTTTTGTGCGATAAGGCTATTAATGATGTGTATTTATTCAATTTTTCAAGATAATCCTCCAAATTCTCATAGCTATAATGCATAATTTTACCTTTTAATCTTTTTGCCTTTGAATCTATCCTTTCGTGAATACTGTCTTCTCTAAATTGAAATAGACCTTTTTTAAAGAGTCTTAGGTGATAGTCGGGATATGTTCCGCCGAAACGCAGTGCTTTACCCATAAAAACAAGTTGTATATTGATTAAAAAGGCTTCTGCATCCTGCTTATTAATTGCTGAAGGGATTTCCTGTGCAAGTTGCTTAGTAACAATCTCGTCTGCATCAATTGATAAAATCCAATCCGTTGACATCTTTGAAATGGCAAAATTTTTCTGTTTTCCATAACCTAACCATTCTTGTGTATATATTTTGTCCGTATACTTTTTTGCAATATCAATTGTAGAATCTTTGCTAAAGGAGTCAACAATTACTATTTCATCGCAAAAAGAGAGCGCCTTAAGTGTATTTTCAATATTTTTTTCTTCGTTGTATGTAATTATACAGCAGCCGATACTCACTTACACTTCCGCAGAGATAATTTTATGCATTGCAAGGGTAGAACAACTTTTCATTTAAAAAAATAGGTTATATGAACGGAAGCCGCAATCTTAATATTGCCACTTTCTATGGGAATAGAGCTTGCTCTGCTAAAGCTCAAGGATTTTGAATTGTATCTTCCCCTTGGTTGATAAAAGGAGTTGATTGATATATATTTTATGCCGGAGATTTTGTAGTGTGTATCTTTTATGGCAGATTCGGCTTTTAAATGAGCATCTTTAACGGCTTTTTCTATTGCATTTAATTTAAGTTGTTCAAATTTCGAGGATGTAAAATAGATACCTGAAATGCTATTTGCGCCTGATTGAGTAATGTCGCCTATGATGTTACCCGCACTTTTAATTTCGGTTTTAATGGTAAACAGTTCAGAAGCCCTGTATCCTGCCAAAATATCCCTTTTTTTCTCTTTATCATACCTGTATATAGGGTTTAGAGATAAACTGCTCGTTTGTATATTTTTTTTGTCTATTCCGTGTTTTTTTAATTTATTTACTATGGAAAGCGCCTTATCGGATAGAGTAGCCATAGCCTCTTTGGGGTTAATTTTATAAACGGATATGCCTGCATTAATTACGGCAGTATCAGGCTCAACATACACAAAACCGTTTCCGTTTACACTTATAGTTCCAATATTGTTCTCTTTTGCAAATGAAAAAGTGGAAAAACCAAAAATCACAAAACAAAAAACAACTACCTTTATAATATTTTTTCGCATATCTACCTCCTATTGTTTTAAGATATTTCTACCGCTTTTTTAAAAAACTATTCACCCATAAGTTTTTTTCTTGCATCCGGGCTCATCATATGAGGATTCCATGGCGGATCCCACACTACATCCACAGAAACATCGCTAGCCCCTATTTCTGTTAATTTGTTTGTGATATCTTCCTGTATAGGAACATTTAAAGGGCATCCTGGCGTTGTTAGGGTTATGGTTACTTTTACCTTATTGTCATCTTGAATCTCAACATCATAAATAAATCCCAAGCTTACTATATCGATACCAATCTCTGGATCGAGAACATTATTGAGTGCATCTATAACATTTTTTCTGCTTAATTTCATTTAAAACTGCTCCTTTTTCTTTAATTTAAAACTTAAAACATTATCCGGTTTTTTGCTTGATGAAATTATTGTTGTTGTATCTTTAACTTTAAGTTGTTTGATAATATCGGAATCTTCCTTGATGAACTTTAATGTTAATATATTATCTATATTCATAATCAGCATACTGCTTTTGTAGATTGACTCTTTTTCATCAATAGGTGATACGGATAATTTCCCATTTTCTTCAAAACATCTATGCACATTATCCAATTTCAGACCGAAATAAGACTGTTCCTCCATAAAGGCAAGCAAATCTTCTTCGTCGTCTCCGTAAACGGTATCAATGGAGCCTATATAACTTTCTCTGTTTATCAAATCAACCCTTATCCACACAAGATTATTCATAATTTACCTCAATTCATTGGAAGTTTATCAATTATATTAAACTCTTTTTCAAACGCCGATGCGCATTTAAATATATTATCTTCTCTAAAAGCATTTGCCATTATCTGCAAACCTGTAGGCAAACCGTTGTTGGAGATTCCGTTTGGTATGCTTATTGCGGGTATAGATGTCAAGTTTGCCGGTATTGTAAAAATATCAGATAGATACATTTGCAGAGGATTGCCTGCTTTTTCTCCTATGCCGAATGCCTCCGTGGGTGTAGTTGGTGAAATAATGCAGTCATATTTTGCAAAAGCACTATTAAAGTCTTTTTTTAGAAGGCTTCTTAATTTTTGAGCTTTAAGATAGTAGGCATCGTAATATCCGCTTGATAATACATAAGTCCCAAGCATTATTCTTCTTTTTACCTCATCTCCAAAGCCTTCCGTTCTTGTTTTGATATACATATCCATTAAGTCATCATAGCCATCAGCCCTAAATCCGTATTTAACCCCGTCGTATCTTGATAGATTGCTTGACGCTTCAGCAGGTGCTATTATGTAATAATCCGAAACGCAGTATTGAACACTTGGCAAATCAACATTTTCGAGTTTGCAGCCTAAATTTTTTAAGATATCCATACTGTTTTCCATTGACTTAGCTACACCTTCGGAGCAGTCCTTAAGAACTTTGTCGTAAACGCCTATTTTCATTCCTTTTATATTTTGATTTAAATATTGCGTAAAATCTTCCCTCTTTATATTTACAGAGGTCGAATCTTTTTCATCTTTTTTAGATATTATGTTCATTAATATGGCAGCATCTTCAACATCCTTTGTGATTGGCCCTATTTGATCCAAACTTGAAGCAAAGGCAACAAGCCCGTATCTTGAAACCCTACCATAGGTCGGTTTCATTCCCACAACACCGCAGAGTGCTGCAGGCTGTCTTATTGAGCCTCCGGTATCCGAGCCCAAAGCTGCAATAGCTTCTCCGCACGCAACGGCAGCTGCACTTCCTCCACTTGAACCCCCCGGAATTTTTGTTGTATCCCATGGATTTTTTGTGACTCCAAAATATGATGTTTCGGTGGAAGAACCCATTGCAAATTCATCCATATTTGTTTTTCCCATAAATGAAGCCGATTCTTTTTCTAACTCTTCTATGACTGTGGCATTAAATTCAGGTACAAAATTTTCAAGTATTTTTGACGAACAGGTTGTTCTTTTGCCTTTAATATGCATATTATCCTTTATTGCAATAGGAATACCTTTTAAAATACCATCTTTGCCATATTCTTCATATTCTCTAAAAACAGTCGTATATGCATTTATATCTTTGTCTTTTAAATCTATTCTATCCAAAACCGATTTGTGTATCTCTCTACCCGTTATTTCTTTTTTGTTGATTAAATCTATCAGTTGATGCAAGGTTTTTTTATACATCCGTAACTCCTTATATCACTTTTGGAACTTTAAAAAATCCGTCAAATCCGTCAGGTGCATTGCTCAACGCCTCTTCATTACTTAAGGACTCTTTTATTTCATCCTCTCTGAAAATATTTTGAAGTTCATTGATGTGAAATGCAGCATCCTCGTTTGATAAGTCCAAATTGTCCATCTCTTTCATATAATCCAAAATCTCGTTAAATTGGGCTTGAAATTTCTCAATGTCGTTTTTTTCTACTTTGAGCATAGCAAGTTTGGCAATCTGCTCTATCTTTTCTTCAGTTATCATTTTAACTCCTCTAAATCATCATACATAACCTTGGTTAAAAAAAGTCCGCAAGACGGAGCCTTCAACGACTTCATCTTAATATCCTTTGAAAGTATATTATCAATAAAGTTTATTTTCAAGCTATTTTTGGAGTAGGCTACAAGTATGCCAACCGTATTTCTAACCATTCCACGCAAGAACCCGTTGGAACGCATATTTATTATAATAAATTGCTTAAATCTCTTTATCCGTAAAAATTCAACCCTGCGAACACAGTTTTTATCTTTTTGCTCATTTGATAAAAAGCTGTAATCCTGTTTGCCAATTAAGTATTTGGATAGTGTTTTCATTTTGTCTATATTCAAGGTATTGGGTATGTGCCAGCAATATTTATATTCAAACGGCGTAACTAATTTTTTGTTGCATATAAAATATGTATATTCGCGCCACACAGCCGAGAACCGTGAATGAAAAGAGTTGTTAGCTATGCCCAATCTGACTATTCTTATGTCTTTTGGAAGAGCTGAATTTATAGCTTTGATAAGATTGTCTGGTTCAATGTAATATTCGGCATTAAAGTCTATAAATTGAGCGAGGGCGTGAACACCTGCATCGGTTCTTCCTGCATAATTTATGCGTATTTTTTGTTTAAATATTTTCTCTAACGATTGTTCTATTTTTAACTGAATCGTAACGGAGTTGGGCTGTATCTGGAATCCGTGATAGTTGCTACCGTCATAGGCAACCTGTGCAAAATAGTTTATAAAGCGCTGCCCCCGACCATAATATTCGGAATGCGCAAAGTCGGTTCTCCGTCAGTTACGGGAACGCCCTGCGAGCCTTTGCCACATGTTCCGACCTCAGTGCCAAAATCGCTACCAACCATATCTATCTCTTGCAAAATTTTTGGTCCGTTTCCTATTAAGGTTGCCCCTTGAACCATATTTTTGACTTTGCCGTTTTTAATTATGTATCCCTCATTGACTTCAAATACAAAATCTCCGGTAACGGGATTAACCTGACCGCCACCCATATGCTTTACAAACAGTCCGTTATCAACAGATGCTATAATATCGTCAGGATTATCTTTTCCCGGAAGAATGTATGTATTTGACATACGAACTATTGGCGAAAAACGAAAGGATTCCCGTCTTGAATTTCCGGTGGAAACCTTGCGGGCAAGATTTGCATACATCTTATCGAACATATAATTTTTTAATATGCCGTTTTCTATTAAGGTGGTATTTTCCGAGGCGGTTCCCTCATCGTCGTAATAGAAAGAGCCCCGCATAAAATCCTTTGTAGAATCGTCAACAACCGTTATTTTCTCATTTGCCACTTTTGTGTTTAATTTATCTTTATAGACACTCATAGATTCATAAACAAGATCCGCTTCAAGTCCGTGTCCGACAGCTTCGTGAATCATTGTTCCTCCGGCTTCAGATGACAAAACAACGCTCATATTGGAGGCTTTTAATGAAGGGGATTTTATAAGCTCAAGCAGTTTTTCAATCATATTCGGAGCAATGTCTTTAAAGTTTATGTTTTTCAAAAATTCAAAACCGCCAAGTGCTCCGAAGGGTTTTCTTGCAGTCTGTATAATATTATTTGATTTTGCTGTTATTTCAACAAACAAAACGGTGTATGTTCTTGATTCGTTGAACTGTTTTTCCTCTTCATTTATGATGGATGTATGTTTTGCTTTGTCGGAATATGTCAAACTGACTTGCTCTATTTCATTGTGTTTTTTGCCCTCTGAATAAAATATGTCATAAATTTCTTTTATCTTGTCAAGTTCAGGCTTATACTCGCCGTATGATAAAATAGATTTTTCAGGTAATGATTGGACTCTTTCCACATTCTGAAGAGGTTTATTCAAATCCGTTAGAAACTTACTTAATTTGTAAACGGATTTATCGCCCGCATCGTAACTTGAGGAGTAAAGGGTTGACAAACCTTTAACTATTCTTACGCCGACACCTGAATCTATGCCCATTTTTACAGTTTCTACCTTGCCGTTTTTGGCTTCAATTATTCTTGTATATGATTTTTCTTTGTATATATCAAAAAAGTCGCAATCGTTTGTTTTTAAAAGAGAAACGGAATCTTCATACATTTATCTTGTCCTTATAAAGGGCGGTGTTTTAAACCGCCCGTTTTAAAAATTATTTTTTAAGCTTATCTTCCAACTTTTTAATATTTACAAGTGTTGTCATAATACTGTCGGGATTTAGACTCATAGAGTCTATGCCTTCCCTGACTAAGAATTCTGCAAAATCCGGAAAATCGCTTGGCCCCTGACCGCATATTCCAACTTTTTTACCGTGTTTGTGTGCTGTTTTTATTAGCATTGATATCATTCTTTTAACTGCAATGTGTCTTTCATCAAAAAGATGTGCAATTAAAGAAGAATCTCTATCAATTCCAAGAGTTAACTGAGTTAGGTCATTTGAACCTATTGAAAATCCGTCAAAAATTTCCGAATATTCGTCCGCACAAATAACATTACTCGGTATTTCAGCCATTACGTATATTTCAAGACCGTTATCGCCTTGAACAAGACCGTTTTTCTTCATTTCATCTATAACCCTTTGACCCTCTTCCGGAGTTCTGCAGAAAGGAATCATCAAAGCTATATTTGTAAGACCGAATTCTTCTCTCGCCTTTTTCATAGCCTTGCATTCAAGGGCAAAGCCCTCCCTGTACTGCTCTGAATAGTATCTTGATGCTCCCCTAAATCCAATCATTGGGTTTTCTTCCTCAGGCTCAAACTCTATGCCACCTATTAAATTTGCATATTCATTTGTCTTAAAATCGCTCATTCTTAGCAAGATTTGTTTTGGGTAAACACTTGCTGCAAGCATAGATACGCCCTCTGCAAGTTTATCTACAAAATATTGGGGTTTATCGTCATATCCCCTTGTAAGTTTTTCTATAGTCTCTTTTGTCTGCTTATCCTCAAGTTGGTCAAAATGTATTAGGGCAAGAGGGTGAATCTGTATAAACGAGCTGATAATAAACTCCATTCTTGCAAGACCTATTCCCTCATTCGGAATACTTGAACTTTGCAGGGCAATGGCAGGGTTTCCAAGGTTCATTTTTATCTGAGTTTTGGGGTGTTCTATATTTGATAAATCTATAGTTTCAACTTCAAAATCAAGTTTTCCGTTATAAACTAAACCGGCTTCACCTTCAGCGCAAGATATCGTAACCTCCGTGCCGGTTTTTAATTTTTCTGTAGCATCTCCGCATCCTACTATTGCAGGAACCCCAAGTTCACGGGAGATAATAGCCGCATGGCAGGTTCTTCCGCCCCTATTTGTAACAATAGCCGATGCCTTTTTCATAATAGGTTCCCAGTCGGGGTCTGTCATATCGGTAACGAGTACATCTCCGGCGTTAAATTTATCCATATCATCCGGAGAATCTATCACATTAACCGTGCCTGTTGATATTTTGCTACCTACGGCAATTCCTTCAACGATAACATCGCCTTTTTCTTTTAATTTATATGTTTCCAAAACACTTAGATTTTTCCTTGATTGAACTGTTTCAGGTCTTGCCTGAACGATAAAGAGCTGATTGGTTTTGCCACCTTTTGCCCACTCAATATCCATTGGTGTGTAGTGACCGTTTTTCTTTGAATAATGATCTTCTATAATTATAGCCCATTTGGCAAGGGTTAAAACATCTTCTTCCGTAATAGCAAATGCATTTCGTTCATCTTCCGTTGTTTCAACATCTTTAATTCCGCCGTTTTCGTCGTATATGGCTTTTGTAAGTTTTGAACCGAGCTGTTTTTTGATAATAGGTTTATACCCTTCTTTTAATGTAGGTTTAAATACCATAAACTCGTCGGGGTTAACCTTTCCTGCGACT
>JAMOPP010000147.1 GCA_027064405.1 Desulfurellales bacterium | reverse complement strand
CAAAAGGTTCATCTAAAGAAAAAGGAAAGATCCCTCCCTTCAAAAAATCGTGAAACCTTCTTCCAAATCTCAAAACAGATCTATCAAATCTCCCTTCAACCAAGTCCTCAAACTTTATGGGGTCTATCTGCACATCATCCACGAAAAATAGATATTCTCGGAAAGAAAATGGATAAAGGGTTTTCAAAATTACCCGCCTACACAAGTCAACGCTTGTTCCAAAGATAGACAAAGAAACAGAACTGCTAAAAAAGATTCGAATATTCAAAAAATCGTAGATTTGTTTTAATGCCTCGGAAAAGCTCTCATAAAAGTGTATTTCGTCCAAAAACAAGATGTTAATACCCAAATCCCTTTTGCATCTGGTTGCGAATTCAAATAGATCACCGTCGAAATTGTCCATAGAGACATACAACGCTTTATCACGATAGGTCAACCGCAACTGCCTTAATAGAACCGTCTTTCCTACACCTCGGGGTCCAACTATGCCCACAAAATGCCGACCTGTATCATTAACAAGAGAAGAAAATAAAAACCGTTTCTTATCAAACTTCTTTACCTGCTCACAGGCCAAGGCGTCTAACTCAAGTATCTGCCCTAAATTCATACACCCTCCTAAACCTCTTTATCCTGCATTTCGTAAAATCATTATACGAAATGCTATACATTTTGTCAAATCATTAGACAAAATGCGTTGAGAATAGGAAGAGACATCGTTCCATTGAGAAAAGGAGAAAAAATGAAAAGTGCGCGAATTTTTGAAAATCTGTATTCAAATATAAGGGAGAAATATAATACCTCATAAGTCACTGCTTCTCTCTGCTCCCCACCGATAGATCTTGACTCTGCTATACACCAACTCTATAATCAGGCTATATCCCGATGGAACGATGTCCATGCCAATCCCTTAACTTTGGATCGTGCGTATAATATTGCGGATATTGAATGAGGGTAGATACCTCTTCCTTTAAACCAATAACCGACTTAACGAGTACCCATACCTAACTAAACCTATTCCTTAACCAAACCATTCTCAAATCGGGAAAGTCTTTTATGATTTCTTAAACAGATTTCTTGAGACTCTCCACATTACCAGCCCCTTGTCTCCAAACCGAGAAAAGATTATATTAATAGAAAACAATTACATAATTTTTGAGGATGGCGTCAAAAGAAAAGGGAGGCCTGATAAAAATGTACAAAAACATTGTGTTAAGACTCATCATGTTTGATTTAGCATTATGTTTTTTCCCGATAGGACTTGGGGGATGGATGATATGGATAGGTACAAAAAATTTGAAGAAGGCACCTAACCCTAAGGTGGGTTTTACAGTAGCAGGTTTATTTATTTTATTCGGCCTGTCAGGTTTTTATGGTTATCGAATGGATTTCTATGATTATTACCAATATCTAAAAAAAGGAGATAATTATCTAAAGAGTGATATTTGTAAGGTGACCGATATCGCATACACTACAATGAATAGGATCGCCTGGGGTGATGAAAATATTAAGTGTGCATCTGGCAAATGGTATCGGATTCGCCTTCAACATACTTATTGTTCAAATATTCAAAGAGGGCAAACCTTAAAACTTACCTATCTCCCTAACTCAAAAATGATTTTAGGAATACAGTACTTAAAATACAATAAATAAGGT
>JAMOPP010000146.1 GCA_027064405.1 Desulfurellales bacterium | reverse complement strand
AGAGCAATAGAACAGGCAAGAAACTCCATTGCTTATCCAAATTTCAATGTGAAAATTGTTGCATCCCATCCGGGCATTGATACAGGACCTGACGGCGCCACCCATCAGGCTATTGAAGATTTAGCCGTTTACAGGGCTATTCCTAATTTTGTTGTCTTGTCTCCTGCAGATGAGATAGAGCTTAAAAAGTGCTTGGATTTTGCTATGGATAATAAAGGTCCTGTTTATATGAGAACAGGCAGAAGTCCTGTACCCAATATACATAGTGAGAATTATAAATTTAAATTTAAAGAGCCAGATATTTTGAAAAATGGAAGAGATATTGTGATTTTTGCAACTGGTATTGAGACACATAGGGCATTGAATGCAGCAAAAGATTACGATATTGCAGTTGTTAATGTCCCGACTCTTAAACCTGTTAATAAAGAAACCTTTATTGACATATTAAAAGATAAAAGATTTGCTATAACATGTGAAGATCATAATATTATTGGTGGATTGGGTTCCCTCATTGATTCAATTGTTACTAAATATGGATTGTCAGTAAAAGTTATTAAAATAGGAATTAACGATAAATTTGGTAAATCTGGGGATCCAAATGAGCTTGCAACACTATTTGGTATAGACGCAAAATCAATAAAAAGGGAGATAGAAAATTGTTTAAAACAGTTTTAATAACAGGTGGAAGTCGAGGAATTGGCAAAGCTATTGTCAATAAACTTGCAAGAGTAAATTATAATATTGCCTTCACATATAAACAAAACAAGCAAGCAGCTTTTGAAATAGAAAAACAACTAAACAAAAAAGAAAATAGAGTAAAATGTTTTTATCTTGACCAGTCAGAAAGAGAAAGTGTCAGGAAATTGGTAAATTCTGTATTGGATTATTTTGTTTCAATTGATATTCTTGTAAATAATGCAGCTATTTCTCAAGAAAAGCCGTTTGATACCATTACTGATAAAGATTGGGAAAGAATGTTAAAGGTTAATCTTCAAGGACCTTTTATGTTAATTCAAGAGGTCTTACCTTTTATGATAAAACAAAAATGGGGCAGAATTATAAATATAACATCAATAGGCGGACAGTGGGGTGGGTTTAATCAAGTGCACTATGCAGCATCAAAAGCAGCTTTGATAAATCTAACACATTCAATAGCAAAAATATACTCAAAAGACGGCATAACTTCTAATGCGGTAGCACCAGGCCTTGTAGAAACAGATATGTCAGCTTTTGAGTTATCCACAGAAGAAGGTAAAAAAAAGGTGAAAAGTATACCTATTGGCAGGATTGCAAAACCCGAAGAAGTGGCATCCGTTGTGGCGTTCCTTGCGAGTGACGAAGCTTCCTATATCACAGGACAGACGATAAATGTAAACGGTGGGATGCTATTTAGTTTTGGAGTGTAAATGAAATCTCTTCTCATTCTCGGAACGGGCATTGATCAAATTTTTGGCATAAAAAAAGCAGTAAAGATGGATTTATATACAATTGGTCTTGATGCAAATGCCGAATCTTGTGGCGCTAAAATGGTTGATGAGTTTCATCAGGTAAGCGTTAAGGACTTGAAAGCTGTTGAAAAGTTTGTGAGAAACTATCCAAAGCCCATTGACGGGGTTATAGCCTTTGGCGTTGATATACCTGAAGTTTTAGCAAG
>JAMOPP010000145.1 GCA_027064405.1 Desulfurellales bacterium | reverse complement strand
AAAAACTTTAATTGGAACGATCCCGAACTTGAGCCGATGTGGGAAGCAACAAGAAAGTATGGCACCGCATATTTCGGAAACTATGTCAATTCGGATCTCAAGCCTGAAGATGCAAGGAGTATGTGCATAGATGGGAATGAAGAAATATTAATTAGGGAGCAAAAAATTATCAGGAGAATAAAACTTAAAGAACTTGTCAACAAGTATAAAGAGAATGAATTTGACAAAGAAGGTTGGACAAAACCAAAAAACTTTTTGGAAGCATTGTCGTTAAATCCCGAAACAATGAAAACAGAGTGGATGCCAATAAAAAGGTTTTTAAAAATAAGAAGCAAACAAGGTGTAAAGGTTACTACAGATGATGGAAGAACAATTTTATTTTCGCAAAAACATCCAATGGCAGTTTATACCGAAAAGGGCATACAAATGAAGTTTGCAAAAGATATTAAAAAAGGTGATTACCTTTTAATGCTCAAAAATGTTAATAATAATATATTAAAAGATAAATATAAAAAGATAGAAGACTTTGTATTAAATGAAGATTTGGCAAAAATATTGGGCTATTTTACAGCAGATGGAAATTATTTGTTTGATAATAGAAAAAATCTTAAATGTTATGGTAAGCCAAGAGGTTTACAATTTACATTTAGATATGGAGATACTGAAAACTTAGTCGAGATTAAAAAATTACTTTTCAAGGTATTTAAGGTAAATACTCACGAAAAAAAAGATTCACGATATAACACATACTATTTATATGTTTACAATACTAATATAGCAGAAAAGTTATACAATGCAGGATTTAAGAAATATGGAAGATTACCTCAAATTCTGTTTAATAGTCCTAAAAGTGTCATTAAGAGTTTTCTTGAATTTTTCTTTAGAGGAGATGGATATCAAAAAAGAAAAGAGATTCATATTAATGATTTGAATTTATCAAAAGATTTAGTTACATTATTTTCGCTTATTGGACAACCGGTTACCTATAGAGTGGGAAAAAATAGTCAAATAATTCGAATACAGCATTCTAAATCGCAGTTTAAAGAAAATGGTTTAATGAATAATCCAATCTTATCAGCAAGAGTACCCGGATTTCTTGCAATATCGACTACGCAAGTTCCCGGACTTGTTAAATCGAGAATGGTGGGATTTAAAACTTTAGATAAGTATAACGCTCATACGAAAGAAAGCTTAAAAATTCGAGAAAGTGATATATATATTGTAAGAGTTAAAGAAGCTGAGATCAAAAATTTCTCTAAACCAAAAGATTTCTACGATATTGAACTGACCAAAAATCATCTTTTTGCACTTGCAAATGGCTTAATAACCTTTAACTGTTGTCGGCTCCGTCTCAACTTAACTGAACTCAAGCATAAAGGAGGCGGCTTATTCGGTGCTGATAGCCTTACAGGCAGTATAGGGGTTATTACAATAAACATGCCACGAATCGGATATCTGTCAAAAACAAAAGAAGAATTCTTGAATACCGTATCCGAAATTATGGAAGCAGCGAAAGATGCTTTTGTTGTTAAACGAAAAACAATCGAAAGTTTCACGGAAAAAGGTTTATATCCGTATTCCAAGATATATCTCGAACCTGTCAAAAAAATGTCGGGGCATTATTGGGACAACCATTTCTCAACCATAGGGCTTGTAGGTATGAATGAGG
>JAMOPP010000144.1 GCA_027064405.1 Desulfurellales bacterium | reverse complement strand
CTATTCGAAATTTGTTAATAACCTTACTATTAGAAATCGTTATGCAAATGAATCAAATACTTTTATGATAAATCTTATGATGTTTAAAAAAGACCAAAGTGCGATAAAGGTAATAAAAATTATAAAGGATATACCACCGGGAAGACTTTGGGAAATTACCGAAATGCGTAAGAAAATTTCAGATAGAATGATAAAGCCTTTAGGACTGGAACCGAATAAGTATGATCCGTTCCTTAATAACATATTTGGCATACTGCCTATTAAACAAAAAAAGAACAGTGAACACATTATCTCCTTAAAGAAAATTTTAAATCTATTATCTGATATATTAGAAGGTAATATCATAAATACTGATGCCGTAATAAGTGATTTTGTAGAATTTGATAGAGCGGTTCGCTTTAAATCTACTGTATACGACGGAACAAAGGCAAAATTAGAAAATGTTGTATATAAACAAGTAATCTTCTACGAATTATTCAAAGAATTAAATAGAAAAAATTTGGAAAGGAGAGGTATAAGTATGAGTGAAGAAAACAAAGAAAAACAAAAGCAAGCATTACGGTATTTAGGTGCATTGATTGCACAAATAGGTTCTAAACAATTTTCCGAAAGACATCGTAAAAAACCTATCTTGGATAAAATTAATTTTCAGGGGATGCCATTTGAAATAATTATGCAGTTAGTTAACGAAGTTATAGAAAAGCTTAAGCAGTATGATCTTCTATCAGGATACGGCACGATAGACGATATGGCAGAAATGTTTAAAATTTTTGAAAATACGGATGTAGATAAATGGGAGTTATCTCCTCTTGAAAATGTATTTTGGATTCTTGCCGGATACAGCATAAAAACACAGGAAATTATACACAGCAAAGATAAAAATAAAGAAAATGAAACTATGCAGTAAATAAGAAAGGAAGGTGCTTATATGAATACAAAAGAAACCAAAGTTATAGACAAAAACTCTGAAATTTTAACAATTGACGAATGTGTTATGTGCAATCCTAACGGCGATCCGGACAACGAAAACAAACCGCGGTTGGATTACAAAACAATGAGGGCTTTAATAAGCGATGTAAGAAAAAAGAGATACATTAGAGATTTTATGGAAGCATTGGGCAAAATTGTCTTTGTTTCACGAAAATCTTCCGGTAGTGCATTAACATCCGCCAATAGAATATTAGAAATCCTTAAGAACTTGAATAGAGAAGATATAGATTTAAGAAAACTTACTCTGGAAGATGAAGAATTCCTTTTAACCCACATAGATGACATCAGGTTGTTTGGAGCGTTAATTGCAATACCAAAAGGGACAGCAAAAAAAAGCAAAAAAGGCAAAAAGAATGCGGATAAGGAAGACGCATCCGACAATAGCGACGACAGCAAAGAAGAAAGCACAGGTGCGTCTATTAAGTATACAGGTCCGGTACAATTTAGTTGGGGATATACCCTTAATAAAATTTTTCCTATTAACGCGAGCATTACTTCCGCATTTTCTTCCAAAGAAGAAAGCCGTCAAACTACAATTGGAAAAGATTACCGCATTGCCTACGGAGCAGTAGCATTTTACGGCGTCGTAAGCAAATATAGAGCAGAGAAAACGCTTATGTCAGAAGACGACTTAAAATTTTTAGATAAAGCACTGGTTAACGCAATATCTTTCGGTGCTACTACGA
>JAMOPP010000143.1 GCA_027064405.1 Desulfurellales bacterium | reverse complement strand
CTATTGGAAATATCAAGCCAAGTTGAAAAAAAGAAAACAGTCAAGTGGTTAGTGCCACTACCCAGCTGAAAATTCTTGCTCCTGATAGAAAAAAAACGTTTGTCTGATATGTTGGGTTATAATGGAATTATCGCACTCGGTGAAGAATTTCCAAGCAAAAAAGCAAATAGGTTCGTAAAATAGTTCACTTACGCAAAAATAGTATAGACGAATTTTTTACTTGTCAAAGCAACTTTACATAAATCCTTATTCCTTTTTTGTCTTATCTTACTCAAAAGAAGCCTAAAACCGAGAAATATCTGTCCAAAAGGCTATGAAACAATAAAAGAAGCAAGGAGAGGAGCCGGCGATTACATAATAAAGAAATGAAAAGGGTCGATTGATACAGTGGGTAAAAATAAGCTTAAAAAAGTAAAGTAGGGTATAAGAATTTAAGAAATAGAATAAAATTTTGTAAAGAATTGCATCGATAAGTAAGACAGTGCACTAATGATAGTTTTATATTACTTGACAATGTTATATTTTTTTACTACTTTAAGAAAGTAATTTTAGATGGTCTTTTAAGGAGGGTTGAAATGAAAGAAGAGAAAATAAACGCTGTTTTGCAGAATTTAAAAGATTCCAACTCGTCTATTGATGGTGCTGCATTGGTAACATCAGACGGATTAATGATAAGTAGCAATCTATCAAAAAATATGGACGAAGATCGAATATCAGCTATGTCAGCAGCTCTGCTTTCCCTTTCGGAAAGAGCGGTTGAAGAACTTGAAAAGGGTGTGCCTGAACAGGTCACGATAAAAGGCGATAATGGCTACATTATACTTACATCAGCAAGCCAAGAGGCAGTTTTGACGGTAACAACATCAAAAAGTGCAAAACTCGGATTAATCTATTTGGATGTTAAAAAAAGTGCAAAACAGCTGATGGAAATTTTCGGTGCGTAGATTTTTATTGACTTTTTAGATTAAGTTTTATATAAACCAACCGTCGCCGAGATAGCTCAGTCGGTAGAGCAAGGGACTGAAAATCCCTGTGTCCGTGGTTCGATTCCACGTCTCGGCACCATTCTTTGACTGTTATAACGCCGTTTAGGGCTTATTGCCTTAAACGGCTTTTTTAGTTTACGCATAATTAATTAAATTTCTATAATGCCCCCGTATTTTCAGACAGATTTTTGAATACTTGCATTCTTAAATCTGTTAAGATTGAAAAAGATTTGATTTAGTATGATTCAGGATGTTTCATCCTAAATCTTCTTCTTCAAATCAAATTCTTTTATTGGGAGGTTTAAATTGAGCAGGAAACGCAAGACATTTTCACCTGAGTTTAAAACAAAGGTTGTCTTAGAGGTTTTAGAAGGCAATGCTACTATTAAAGAGATAGCATCAAATACAAATATACTGCCAAAGAGTATTCAGCAGTGGAAAAAGCAGTTTTTAGAAAATGCTTCTTTGGCTTTTGAATCATCTATTCCTTTGAAGAAATACAAAGAAGAGATAGAAGAGAAGGATAGAAAATTGGATGAGTTATACAAGGCATTGGGAAAAACACAGATTGAGAGGGATTGGGTATTAAAAAAATTAATAGCAGGGTTCCCACAAAAATGTATTTTTGTGGGATGCTAATAGCTTGGAGAAGAAGATTAGAAAAAGCCTGGTGGAGTCTAAGCTCAAAAAG
>JAMOPP010000142.1 GCA_027064405.1 Desulfurellales bacterium | reverse complement strand
ATTATGATTTCTTCTTTATCTTCTGCTGGCCACCAATGCTGCGGACCGTAAAATTCAAACAGTTTCTCATAGATTTGCATTATTTTGTTCATGCTAAAAATATAGCTAAGCTTAAATATTTTTGCAAGATGAACCTATTTATATATAATTACACTTGTATGTTAAGTGAAGTTAAAAAAAAGGAGCATAAAAACTCTATATTTTTAATATTTATAAGTGGTTGCATATTTTTTCTTGGAAGAGCGTTTGAACCTTTTATTAGTGGCGACTCTTTAAATCATGTAACCATAGCTAAATATATTGTCCAAAGTAATGATTGGTTAAATCTTTATCTTAATGGTTCTGTTTATTTAAAGAAGCCACCTTTTTATTTTTGGCTGATAGCTCTATCTTTTAAGGTTTTTGGGATTTCAGCTTTTGCGGCTCGGATTCCTATTGCTCTTTTTGGTATTTTTGATGCTATTCTTGTTTATTTGTTGGCTTTGGAATTGTTTAAGAATAGAAATACAAGTTTATTGGCATCTATGTTTTTTATAGTTAATTTTCATGTGATAAGGCTTACAAGCATCGTAAGAATGGAAAGCGTAATAACATTTTTTATCCTTTTGAATCTCTATCTGCTTTTAAAAAGAAGGTATATGCTATCTGGTGTTGCTCTTGGGTTGGGTATATTGATAAAAGGACCTATAGCGTTTTTTGGGGTCGCATCTTTCATTTTGTATAAACTTTTTATAAAAGAATACGAATTTATTTCGGGAAAGTTTTTCTTAAGCTTGCTTATTGCTGCAATAGTAGGCGGATGGTGGTATGTTTACAAGCTTTTAGTTGACCCTTATTTCTTTGATGTTTTTGTAAATAAGCAGATATTGCACAGAATAACAGGTGAGCTTTCTGAAGGCACCGTTAGAGGTCATCTATTTTATTTTAAAAGATTACTCTCTCGCTTTTTACCTGGATTACCGTTCTTTTTTCTTGGACTGTTTTTTGCCTTTAAAGATAATCTGTTTAAAAGGAATAAATTATGGATACTTGTTTTTATTTATCTTGTTGTTGTTTTTATTGCAATAGATATCCCTAAGGAGAAATTTACCCGTTATCTTTACTATCTTTATCCGATGGCGTCTCTTTTTGCTGCATATTCAGTTGATAGACTGAATATAGAAAAGCATGTTTTTGTTGGTTTTGCTGCTATAATTTTTGGTTTTTTGGTTGCTGTGATGTTTTACCCAAAGCCATTTCATCATCCACCCAAAGAAGCCAAAGTATGTTTTAAGATATGCGATAAGTTAAAACATATAAACTGTTCAGCTATATTCAAAGGGTTAAGTCAGCTACAAATAAGTTATCTGAATTTTTCATGCATTGACAACATAGCATCAAAACCTTGCGTCATTGTTGAAAGAAAAGGTGACGATTGCATAATAAAAACTTTAAACCCTTAAGTCTATATGCCCTTTTTTCTCATAAAATTGTGGGCGGTCTCAAAAATACAGGGAACTATAAACTCAGATTTTCAAACTCGTGTAGTAGGATATCTCTTTTGTATCTTCGGTAGAAATAGTTTAATGTTAATCTGATTAACTTGTCTTTCTTACGTCTATTGAAGTTCATTCTTTCTAAATAATAAACAAAGATCTCGCCCAATCTTACTTCTTGGAAGTTTTCTTTATAACTTTGCTTAAATTTATATAT
>JAMOPP010000141.1 GCA_027064405.1 Desulfurellales bacterium | reverse complement strand
TTAGGGTTAAATTATCGATTCCAATTTTTCTATAAACTGCTTAATTTCTTTCTCAATTCTGTTTCTTAATATTATCTCTTCGGCTACAACCTCTCCATTGTAGATTTCACGCATTTGAGAGAGACATTTTCCTTTCCTTCCGGCATATGTTGCAAAGAAAGCCGCCTTTTTTATGCTGTCCCTGTTTTTTAAAAGATAGGTTCTTACCGCCGGACTTACTCTGCCGTTCCAAACCGGGCCACCCAAAATAACAACATCATAATCTGCAGGATTTTTTGAGAAATCTATATCGGTTATCTTTTCCAAAGTCGCATCATATCCCGATATAAGAAAGCCTATGATTCCCCCTCTTGGTTTTTTGTCTTCTATTTTATCAACGTCCGCATTCAGGGCATCTGCGATCATCTCTGCAGCTCTCTTCGTATGGCCGTCCCTGGAATAAAATGCCACAAGAATCCTCTTTGAGCCGTCTTGTTTTATTTTTTTCATATTTCACCGTCCTTTTGCTTGATATAGTGTATAACATTCCGGGGATAAAAGAAATTTTTGCGAAACAGAGAATTTTGGTAAGCGACCCAAACCGCATACCTGCTGTTAAACTATTTCGATAAAGGTAAGGTGTGAAGCGCCACAAGGTCAGGCAAAGCAGCATTATTCTCATTTTCTCTGCCATATTTACTTAGAAACTTTTATCCTAATCACCAGAAATACGGATATGGAACATATTAACATCCTGAGGGTGAGAGAAACCGTGAACGCCATTTTAATATTTGACCCAAATACTGCTGATATTATCCACCATAGAGAACTTTCATTTAGAAGATATGCTATCAATATCCCTATACTGTTTCGCGTCTTATGATAAACTAATGTAAAAAGAAATCCGAAGAATATGACATCAAATGGGTCAAATTTTCTCGTCAATAAAGGGGTATTGTATAGACCTGCCCATAAAGCTGCTATTAAAGGTATCGATAGCTTCTTGGAAAAATCTTTCATAAATTCATAAGGGAAAGCTTCCCAAAATATGAATGCTATAACGCCTGCCAGAATCCATAAAAGTATGGCAGATGTAAAAATTTGTAGCGAAATTGGTGTATTAGCCCAAGAAGGTTTGGCCGCAGTTAACATAACATTAACACCTACAACTTTTATAGCAATAAGCCAAAATAATGGGATAGGGGTTGAAAAAGCTGCCGCCCATAAAAAACTATTGCCTAAGTTACGTTTTCTAATGCCGAAGGTTGAAACAGTGTAATTTTTGTTGTTTAGTTTTAAAACTATATAAACAATTAAGGACATTTCAACCAGCATAAATATATGGTTTAACAAGGGACTAAGAGGGATGTATGGCGCTTCCAAATTCGAAATTAGAAGAGGATTTATAATGTAAGCGGTTAAGTAAGCAAGTAAATAGAAAAGCGCTATGCTAATTACTCTCTTTCCTGACATTGCTATCCTCCTCCCAGTGTTCGGTTTTATCTATTAAGCCATTTTAAACCTTTTTATTTCAGAGCTCCCCCCTCACAATTCAATTTTATGTCATAGTGTACAATGAAAAACAAACACAGCTTTCGGAATTCATTAACCTCTTTTTCCAACACAATAAATAAAAACCTCTCTTTTCCAAAGTTTGTCTGTTGCAAGGTTTATTATCAACAAAAAGCCCGTGGCGGGAGCCACGGGCAACAAATCGA
>JAMOPP010000140.1 GCA_027064405.1 Desulfurellales bacterium | reverse complement strand
AAGGTATGTTGTTACTTTCGGTTTATCATTCCCTGTGAATACATCATCATTCTTAAACTCTACATAGTCATACTCTGCACCTACACTTAAAGAAGGCATAGGAGATACTACCACATTTGCATTAAATGCATTCATCTTTGTATCCTCTACATCATCCTTGCCATTAGAGTAATAACTCGCAGGCTGATAATTGGAGAGACCGGCATAACCTGTTGCACCCTTGGAGTACTGATAGTGAGCTCCAATTGTAACCATAGATACAGGAACCTTTGCGCCTACACCAAATGCATAGGATGTCTTGGATTTGTCTGATACAACGCTTCCGTCAGCATTAGATACCTTCACAGGTATTACAGAACCCCATGCATAGACACCTGCAGGTGCTCCAAAGCCTGTATCAAAATGCAAATCAGCCCTTGCCGCCGTATAAGGCATAACAACCCTGTTTACCTCTAAAGCATCATCATCATCGCTTGATTTAACAGCTTTTTTTGAACCGGATTCAAAAGCCAAAGCCAAATCAAGGCTTGCGCTACCCAAATCAAGATTTGTGCCTACTCTAACCTGTGGAACCATTGCGATACTTTCATTGAAACCGGCAGGATTTCTCTGTGATACGGATATGGATGCGGATCTCATATGATCTTCAAGTATCCACTCTTTACCTATCAATACATAGAAGTTATCGAAGTTGTGCTGAATGTATGCCCTTCTGAGCCTGAAAGTATCACCCGAACTGTGGAAGTCGCTTTCTATCCTACCGTTAAGGTTCGCGTCTTCGTTCTTAAAGGTAAGACCTAATCTCGTATTACCTGAATAACCATCATAATTCGTCTTGTCATAGGTGTCTTTCGATAGCTTTGATCCTTTCTTCTCGTAGCTGGGCATATTGGATTTTTCCTGATTACCGGTCATCTGTTTATACCAAGAGTACTCAGCTTTTATGAATCCATACATCTGAACCTGAGTATCACCCTTTACCGATACCGTGCCTGCCTGTGATGTTGCAGGTGTTGAAACTGCTGCAACCGATCCAACCAATGCAGCTGCTGCTACCAAACTGATAAATCTTTTTTTCATACTTAAAACCTCCTAAAAGTTTTAAAAATTTCCTAAATCTTTTGCATAATAATACTAAAAAACCAATTTGTCAACTATCTCAACCCCTTTGCTTTAAAAAAACACCTCCTTTTTAAGAAAAGTAACTTCATTGGCACTATTACTACAATAATTATTCCGTTTTGTCAATAGTTTTTTTACTGTAATTTAATTTTTTAAGAATAAACGGTAGGTGTCAGGTGATGTAGAAGATAAAAAAATAATTTCACGCAAACGGCAATCTTGACTTTTAATAACAAGGATGATAGATAGTGATGTTTGCTGTTTTATGTTCGCTCATAAAACAAAATTTATTTTTTTGCAAGGAGGAAACATGGGTGAAAGCACTCGGAAGGCACATTTTAGCTGAATATTTTGACTGCGACAGAGAACTGTTGAACGACCCAATTCAGCTTGAAAAATTTTTAAAACAGGCTGCAATAAAGTCAAATGCCACAGTGGTATCGTCTTCTTTTAGAACATTTGAACCTTTTGGCGTAAGCGGAGTGGTTATTATAGCCGAATCGCATCTTGCCATCCACACATGGCCGGAATACGGCTTTGCATCGGTCGATTTTTTTACCTGCGGAGATTCCGCAAATCCTTGGAAAGCTCACGAATATCTAAAAAGCGTTTTAAAACCGTTAAAAACAGAAGAAAAAGAAATTTTACGCGGCGTTTTAAATATAGACGACTTAAAATTCAAACCGGTTTTAATAAATAAACAGAAAATACAAACAGACAGTGCAGTATGCGTTTAGATAAGGGGTTAAATAAATATGTTTAGACAAGTTCCGAATATTTATTCTTTAAAAGCCGCATCTGCCGAGGGGTTTAGTGAGCTTAATGCATTTGATGCCTCACTCATAAAGAGTGGCGTGGGAAATACAAACTTAGTAAGAATGAGCTCTATTCTTCCGCCTTTCTGCAAGCAAAAGGATTCAATTACATTGCCACTTGGAAGTTTAGTGCCTGTGGCATATGCATCAATTACATCAAGCAAAAAATCAGAGATTATATCTGCTGCTGTTGCAATAGGCATCCCTAAAGACAAAACAAAAAACGGTCTCATTATGGAATATGAAAAGGAAGGAATAACTAAGCAGGAAGCCGAAGAGTATGTAATAAAAATGACAGAATGGGGAATGAGCTACAGAAATTACGAAATAGAAAGAATAGAGAGCATAGCAGTAAGCCACACTGTTGTAGAACACGGCTCGGCTTTTGCCTGCGTGGTTTTGTGGTGGGAATAATGAATTTTTACTGTGCAAATCATTCGTTTGAGAAGGCAAATTTTATAATTGCGGGAGTGCCCTACGACGGAACATCCTCGTTTCGTCCGGGCTCGCGATTTGCCCCCAATGCAATAAGGGAGGCATCCTACGGGATAGAATCATACAGCCCCTATTTAAATAAAGATTTAAGGGATATAAAAATATGCGATATGCAGGATATTCCCTTAAGTTTCGGAGATAAAGAATTTAATCTGCATATAATTGAATCCTTCAGCTATAAATTTTTAAAAGGCAGAAAAAAACTTCTTTCAATTGGTGGAGAGCATTTGATAACCTACCCCATCATAAAATCCGTTTATAAAAAATATAAGGATTTAACGGTTTTACATATTGACGCTCACAGCGATTTAATCGATTCGTATAGAGGTGAAAAACTTTCTCATGCAAGCGTTATGAGAAGGGTTGCAGAGATTATCGGCTTTGAAAATCTGTATCAACTTGGCATAAGGAGTCTAAATAAATCCGATAAGTTTTTGCCGTTTAGAGATAAAAATATGTGTCTTTTTGATTTTTCAAAGGCAGAGGAATATTTAGAAATAATAGGCGATAGACCGCTTTATGTGAGTTTGGATTTAGATGTTCTTGACCCTTCAATTTTTTGTGGAACCGGCACACCTGAACCCGGCGGTGTTACATACAAAGAGTTGGTCAATCTTCTGCAACTTTTGCAACACTCGAATATTGTTGGTGCGGATGTTGTCGAGTTATCCCCGCACTATGATAATTCAGGTGTATCAAGCGTTACGGCGGCAAGTGCAGTGCGAGAGCTTCTGCTTGCTATGGATTTAAGGTCTTGAGTGTATTTTTCCACAAAGAATCCAAGTCATACTCCCTTCTTTTCTCAGGCGTAAAAAGATGCACAATAACATCAAAACAGTCTATAAGTGTCCAACCGCTTTCTTTTGTTGATTCTATATGGTGAATCCTGATTGCTCCTTTCTTAAGTTCATCCACAACTGCATCTGACTGTTTGTGGGATTCAACCGTTCCTATTATAAAATAATCAAAAAATGCAGAACGGGTTCTAACATCAACAACCTCAATATCTTCGACCTTTTTTTCCTCTAAAATTGCTACAATATCGTCTTTCATATTTTATACATCCCCCTTTCTTTTATAAAATTTTCCACTCTTTCCGGCACAAGATACCGGATATTTTTATTTTCTTTAATCCTCTCCCTTATCATACTTGAAGATATATCAAAAGCCTCAGGGGTGTGTACATAAACCGCCTGCTTCTTAAATTCATATTTCTTGCACTCTTTTACTTCTTGAAAATTTAATTCGTTTTGATATTTATCTATAATGGGTTTTAAATTATATTCCGGCCTTCGCATAAGTATAAAAGAAATCATCTTTGTAAGGTTGATGTGGTCTTTCCAGGAATCCAAACAGTAAAAGGCATCCGTTCCAACTATAAAAAACAGATTATCGTTAACATATTGTTTTTTTAATGATTGAACGGTTTCTATGCTGTAGTTTATGGAGTTTTTGTCAATCTCTATACGCGATATATCAAAAAAATCAATACCTTCAATTGCCATTTCCACCATTTTGTATCTTAAAACCTTGTCTGCAACAGATTTCTTTTTGTGGGGCGGAATGCCGGTCGGTACAAAAATAATTTTATCAAGCATAAATGTCTCGTAAACACTCACGGCACTTCTGATATGAGCTATATGTATAGGATTGAAAGTTCCCCCGAAAATTCCTATTCTCACTCTCTAATTTGCCCGTTTCCTCTTATTTTATATTTGTAAATCGTTAGCTCCTTTAATCCCACAGGACCTCTTGCGTGCAGTTTATTTGTGCTTATTCCTATCTCTGCACCCATACCGAAAACACCGCCGTCGGTAAACCTTGTTGACGCATTAACATAAACGCATGAGGCATCAACCCTGTTTAAAAAATCTTCCGCATTTTGGTAGTTTTCAGTAACTATGGCTTCGGAATGAGAAGAGCCGTACAAATTTATGTGGCTTATGGCTTCATCGATACTATCCACAACTTTTACGGATAATATTAAATCAAGGTACTCCGTTTCCCAATCTTCTTCGGTGGCTTTTTCTATATCCTGTAAAATCTCGCAGGTTTTTTCGCAACCCCTTAATTCAACAGAGGCATCTTTCATTAATTCATAGAATTTAGGCAAAAATTGATTTGCCACATCCTTATGCACAAGAAGGGTTTCCATCGCATTGCAGACTCCCGGTCTTTGAACTTTTGCATTATAGGCTATATCAAGCGCTTTTTTTATATCGGCATCGCAATCTATGTATGTATGGCACAAGCCCTTGTCGTGTTTTATAACAGGAACGGTTGCATTGTCTGAGACAAATTTTATCAAGCCCTCTCCGCCACGCGGAATAATGGCATCAATATACCTATCTGCACTTGAAAGATACGCAACACCTTTTCTATCCGTATCATCTATAAAACCGACACAATTTTCATCCAATCCGTTTTCCTTTAAAGCTTTTTTTATCATTGAGACAAGAATTTTATTGGTATTAAAAGCCTCTTTCCCGCCACGCAAAACGGAACAATTTGAGGATTTTAAACATAGAGTGGCAGCATCTATTGTTACATTCGGTCTCGACTCATATATAATTCCTATCACACCGATAGGCACCCTTGTTTTTTCTATATTCAATCCGTTTTCAAGTCTGTATCCCTCTATAACCTCGCCTACCGGGCTTTTTAACGATACTAAAACTTCTATCGATTCTATCATACCGTCTATTCTTTTATCATTCAAAAGCAATCTGTCCAACAATGCACTTTTAAGGTTATTTTCTCTTGCGTTGTTAAAATCTATCAGGTTCGCTCTTTTTATGCTTTCTCTGCTTGATTCAATATATTCTTTTAGTGTAGTCAATGTGGCATTAATCTTGGATTCATCAATGTTTGCAAGTTCTAAAAAAGCATCTTTTGCACTTCTGCAAATATCATTAACCCTCTCTTTTAGCATAGACTCTCCTTATTCAAACACAATCATATTGTTAATATGAACAACATCGTTAGAATATTTGTATCCCAAAATTTCCGTTATGTCAGACGAATGTCTTTTTTTAATCTTTTCTATCTCCAGTGAGTCGTAATTTGTAACACCCTTTGCTATAAGCGTACCTTCTCCTGATTCTATATTGATAATATCACCTCTTCCAAAGGTTCCGTAAACCTTATCTATACCGCTTGCCAAAAGGCTTTTACTGTGCTTTATGCTCTTAACCGCACCGTTATCAATAACGACAACACCGCTTGTTGAACAATTCTCAATCCAGGATTTCTTTGATGTTACAGGTAGATTAAAAGGTTCAAAAACGGTTTTCGGAAAGTTGCAGTCTGTAAAAACATCTCTGATAGAATGCTCTTTTTTGCCATTTATCACAACGGCAAGTTTCCCCATCCGGGCAACCTTTAAACCCGATTCTATTTTGCTTTTAATACCGCCTGAGCCTAAGTTTCCGACACCTTCCAAATCATCAAAGTCATCCTTATTTTTGCTGTTTATACATTCTATTATTTTGGCGTCTTTAAATCTCGGATTCTTATTGTAAACACCGTCAACATTTGTCAGTATGATTAAGGCATCAGCTTCAACAAGATTAACTATATAGGATGATAAATTATCATTATCGCCAATCTTCAACTCTTTAACCACAACGGTATCATTCTCGTTCACAATTGGTATTATATTCCACTTTAAAAGCGTATTTAAGCTATTTTTTGCATTTATAAATCTTCTTCTGTTTTGTATATCATCTATGGTTATCAAAACCTGAGATACAGTGCGCCGGAAATCTTTAAAAAATTTGCCGTAGGTATCCATAAGAACAGGCTGACCTATCGACGCCAAAGCCTGCTGATGAACAATGTTATCCGGTCTTTTTTTAATCCCCATAACGCCCATACCGCCTGCTACAGCACCGCTTGAAACAATTACGACATTTTTTGATAATTCTTCTACAAGATAAACAACATCTGAAACGATTGATTTAAGAATTGCAAAATCTATGGAATTATCCTTTGATACTACGGCAGAACCTATTTTGATAACTATGGTTTCTGAAGATTTAAGCTTTTTTATAAATTCTTGCTTATCCATATAAGAAGCTCATTTAAATTTGTCTTTTTTAAAGCACTTATAAAAAAAAGATTTTCATCTTTAAATTCGTATGCATACCTTTCTCTATCTTCGTCCAAAATATCTATTTTATTTAAAACTATTGCTCTTTTTTTACTCAAAATATCCATATTATAACTTTCAAGTTCTTTTAAAAGCTTATTAAACGACTTTAAGGGTTCATCCGTAATATCCAACACAAAAAGAAGGATGGTTGTCCTTTCTATGTGTCTTAAAAATCTTAAACCTAAACCCTTGCCACCGCTTGCTCCTTCTATGATTCCCGGTATATCAGCTACAATAAAGTCCTTATTGTCATAACCTTCAACATATCCAAGGTGCGGTTCCAAAGTAGTAAAAGGATAATCTGCTATTTGAGGTTTAGCATCTGAAACAGCCCTTATAAAAGAAGATTTACCTGCATTCGGAAAACCAACCAAACCGACATCAGCAAGCAGTTTAAGCTCCACTACAAGATTCAACTCTTCGCCTTTCTCTCCCTCTTTGGCAAATCTCGGCGCCCTGTTTGTTGAAGAGGTAAAAGCGGCATTGCCAAGTCCGCCTCTACCACCCTTTGCTATAATTGCAGTTTGATTATTTTCATTCAAATCCGCCAATACATTCCCGTCTAAATCTTTGACAATAGCCCCAACAGGAACAATTATAATTTTGTCTTTACCGCTCTTGCCCGTTTTGTTGTTTGAACCACCGGCGGAGCCGTTCTCGGCTTTAAAAATCCGTTTAAAACGAAACAACCTCAGAGTATTCTCATCCTTCGAGGCTCTAAAAACAATATTACCGCCAAATCCCCCGTTGCCACCGTCAGGACCGCCCTTTGGTGCATATTTTTCCCTTCTGAAACTTATTATACCGTTGCCACCATCTCCGGCTTTAACTGAGATTTTGGCATAATCTGCAAACATTATGGATAAACGCTGACTACTTTCTTGCCCTGTTTATCTTCAAATTTAACTTTACCTTCAATCAATGCAAAAAGGGTATCGTCCCTTCCTCTTCCCGTATTAGTCCCGGGGTGCCATTTTGTACCGCGCTGCCTTACAAGAATCTCTCCTGCGTTAACCGGTTGCCCGTCTCCCCTTTTTAAGCCAAGTCGCTTTCCTATACTATCTCTTCCGTTCTTACTACTACCTAAACCTTTTTTATGTGCCATTTAAATAAGCCTCCTAATCTTTTAAGCAATAATTTGGGTTATCTGAATCTGGCTAAAATCCTGTCTGTGTCCCTGTTTTTTTGTATAACCCTTTCTTTTCTTGTATTTGAATACAATAATCTTTTTAGCCTTTGCATTGGTTACCAATTTGGCTTTAACCTTCGCACCGTCCACATACGGTGTCCCTATTTTGTCTCCGGCCATTAAGACCTTGTCAAATTCAATCTCTTCGCCTTTTTCAAAAGGTAATTTTTCAACTCTAACAATATCGCCTTCTTTTACGATATACTGTTTAGAACCTGTTTCAATAACAGCAAACATAGGTACTCCTCCATTTTAAGAAACTACAGTTTAGGTTTCTATAAAATTGTAGCATATTTGTCAACTTAAATAAGTTTTTAGCCCATAGAAAATGAACGCATAATAACTTCTTATCTTGTAACACAAAATTTCACAAAGAATACACAAAAGCCATCTCTTGTTCTAATCATTATAAATAAAAAATAATATGACTTTTTAAGATTGAAATATAGAAGCTGTTATGTTAATATCGCCGTATGTTTTGGTGTAGCATATAGAAATTATATTTTATTCTTTGGGGGTATTTGAAGGTGAAACATATCAAGTGGTTTGATGAGGTAACTGCAGGTGATGTTAGCATAGTAGGTGGCAAAAATGCGTCTTTGGGTGAAATGATAAGGGAATTAAAATCAAAGGGTGTAAATGTGCCTTACGGATTTGCTTTAACGGCTGATTCCTATTGGTATCTTTTAGACTCCAACAACCTAAGAGAGCCTATTCAGGAGGTTCTAAAAAACTTGGATACTCACGATATGAACGACTTAAAAGTAAAAACAAAAAAGGCAAGAGATTTGATTTTAAGTGCAAAATTTCCGGATGATCTTTACGATGAAATCAAAGAAGCTTACAAAAAATTGAGCTCTATCTACAATGAAGAAAATAGCGATGTTGCCGTAAGAAGTTCCGCAACAGCCGAGGATTTACCCGATGCTTCATTTGCAGGACAACAGGATACATATTTGAATGTTAAAGGCGTTGAAGATGTTATGAAATATTCAAAGATGTGCTACGCTTCAATTTTTACAGAAAGAGCAACCTCATATAGATACGATAAAAATTTTGACCACTTCAAGGTTGGGCTTTCCGTGGGAATTCAAAAGATGGCAAGAAGCGATTTGGCTTCAAGTGGTGTTATGTTTTCAATAGACACCGAGAGCGGTTTTGATAAAGCCGTTGTTATAAACGCAAGTTACGGTCTCGGTGAAAATATAGTCGCAGGAAAGGTTAATCCCGACGAGTTTATGGTATTTAAACCTACATTAAAAGAAGGGTATAAACCTATTATCAAAAAACAGCTCGGTTCAAAACTTACAAAAGCCATATACGACGAAAACGGCGGAATTAAAGATGTTGAA
>JAMOPP010000139.1 GCA_027064405.1 Desulfurellales bacterium | reverse complement strand
AATTGAACAAGTTCATTGGTAATATCTATGGGAGTTATGGAAATACCGGGTTTCGATTGGGATACAAAATTTTTCTTTACGAAGATGGCATCTAACAAGAATGAACAAAATGACTTTTGTGTTTTTTAGGTTGAATGGGTGCAGAAAAGGAAGAACTCAAGGAGATATTTTTGCTTAGGGGGTTTAATTGGTTGCGGGAGGAGGATTTGAACCTCCGACCTTCGGGTTATGAGTCTTGTTTGCTATAAATTCTTAATAATTTATAATACTCATTTATTGCCCTGTACACCGTCATTAAATCAAAAATTAATTCTATATTAATCTACCTTGGTTTTTACTAATTTGTAAAAAAGGACCACCTAAAGGACCACCTGGAGTACCACCCAGATGGATTGTCGGGTAAATTTACATTATGGCATTTGATGATAACTTAAAAAAGATAGAAGAGTATAAAGGTTTTATATTTTTGTGATAGTGAAAGCATCTTTGGAGATAAGAAAATATTAAAAAGAAGAGACCTTTCTAAGTTAAGTAAAAAACGCGGTCTTGTGTTCAGTTATATTATTAAAGTAGATGGAAAACGTTATCGTAAAAACTTTGATACAAAAGATACTATTTTTAATACACCGTTGGAAGTTGTTAAAAAATTAAGTCATGAGCTTGATAATATTAGATTGGCAATAAAGAATGGTGAACCATTTTCAATTAAAGATAAGAAATTCGATGATATTTATGACCTATTTATAACGGATGGAGCTGGTGCTAGCTATGCAGAGGGAACTAAAAAAGATTTAAAAAGTTATTATGAAAATCATATTAAGCCTGTGATAGGACATAGGTTACTCTCCAAAATTCTACCTATGCATATACAAGAGATAATAAATAATGTCAAGGCTAAAGGTCTTTCTGACGGAACTGCTGATAAAGTAATAGATTATCTACCATTGATGTTTAACTGGGCTATTGCAAATCATTTTTGCAAAGAAAACCCTGCTATACCTCCATCTATAGTAAGACCAAAATATGATAATACTGTTGATTTTTTTCTTGATGAAGATTCAATGTACAAATTATATGAAGCTCTAACTACATATCCAGAGCCAATATATAGAGGTATATTTTTATTCTTACTTGACGGTAGACGAATGAGTGAAGCACTTAAAATGAAGTGGGAATATATAAACTTTCAGCGAGGTATTTATGATACTATCTATACAATAAACAAAAACCGAAAAAACCTTTATTTCACACTAAAAGATAAGATGCGAACCACATTAAATGAAATCGGTGTTCGAAGTGAAGGTTATATTTTTTACAATACACGGACTAAAACACATATTAAAGATTTTAGAAAAAGATGGAAAAGCATCCTTAAAGATGCAGGAATTGATAATATGCGAATACATGATACACGACATTTAATTGGTGGTTTGGGGGTTAACCTTGGATTCTCACTTGAACAAGTAGGAAAGGTACTGGGGCACCAGTCAAGTCAATCAACAAAGAGATATTCAAAGGTAAGACGCGCCATTGCTGATAATGTTGCAAAAAAAATTGATATAGCTATGCAAAAGAAGAAAACTAGGGAGTGTTCGAATTTTTGTATCACCGGGTAGAATAACACTATCCAAAAGGAGTGGCACACCATGGAAAAGTTTGATTTCAATGAAGCGTTGGAGCTGGTCAAGCAGGGGGTTCCCATCGAGGGAA
>JAMOPP010000138.1 GCA_027064405.1 Desulfurellales bacterium | reverse complement strand
GATTTTCAGAATGAGGACGCCTCTCGTATAATCAATAAAATAAGGGCTTATTCCGTATGGCCGAGTGCTTATTTTAAATATAATAATAAAATATTTAAAATTTTAGGTGCGGAAATTGCGAATTGTGCAAATTCAGAAGCCGGCAAGGTTGCGAGGGTGTCAAAAAAAGAGCTTGTTGTGGGATGCAGAACAGGGTGTATATCTATTTTAACAATTCAGCCTGAGTCAAAAAAACCTATGAATATAAAGGCGTTTCTTGCCGGTTACAAATTTGCAGAGGGTCAAAGTATTACATAAATTTTCAGCAAATTTACTATATTTTTCTTTTGTACCTTTAATTCTATCATTTTATTTTCCATATTTTTCATTTATAATGCTTCTTATTTTTTTTATTAATCTTGATAAAAAGCCTGTAAAAAGTGCGTTTTTTACATTCTTGCCGTATATTTTTTTTATATACAGCGGGGTTTTCTTAAGTATGTATCGTTTCTATGGATTGAATTTTTTTATTGCTCTTTTGCTCTATTCAATTTTGGTATTTTACCATTTTCTCTATCTTTTTATGCCCGTATATCTGTATAAAAAGATAAGATTTAACATTTTACTGCTGCCTTTTGTTTTTGTTACTTTTGAATACCTAAAAGATAATTTTTTATTTGGTTTGCCGCTTGGTGATTTTAGTATTTTTGTCTATAACATTCCCTTTTTCATAAAAGATGCTGCGATTTTCGGTCAATATTTTATTTCGCTTAAGCTTATTTTTATCA
Source organism: Desulfurellales bacterium (assembly GCA_027064405.1). GTDB lineage: Bacteria > Campylobacterota_A > Desulfurellia > Desulfurellales > Hippeaceae > JAMOPP01. The sequence goes on along the minus strand of JAMOPP010000138.1, from coordinate 8,457 downwards.
ATTTGTCTTTTTATCTTATTTTAAAGGGTGAGAAAACCAAAGTAGCTCTTATCTTTGTGGCAGTGCTGATTTGTTTTATCATTCCTTACGAAAAACCGCAAAGCGTGTTAAAAAATAAAACTATTTCCGTAGTTCAGGCTAATATCCCGCAAAACGAAAAATGGAGCAACATATATTTATCAAGAAATCTAAAGAGATACATATCAATGAGTAAAGGTTTAAAATCAGATGTGATAATATGGCCTGAATCCTCTTATCCGTATCTATTTTCACAAGATAGAGATGAAGAATTTATAAAATTCTTAAAAGATAGTAGGTTTAATATTATTTTCGGTGCTGTCAGAAAAGAGAATCAAGCCTATTTTAACAGTGCTGTATTTTTTAAAAAAGGTAAATTTGAATATTACAATAAAAGAAATTTAGTGCCTTTTGCAGAGTTTATACCACTTAGAACTATTATTAGCGATATTATGCCAAGCAGTATTGACCCGGGAGATTTTAAAAAAGGTGAAACCGGCAGGATATTTAGATTAGACGATTTGAAAATTGCGCCTTTGATATGCTATGAAGAAAATTTTATGAAACTATCAAGGGATTATAAAGATAGAGGTGCTAATATTTTGACTGTTTTGACCAACGATGCATGGTTTGATAAGTCGCCTACATTTTATATGTTTCCAAGAAGTGATGTCTTTATGGCTGTTGAAAACCGTATTTGGGTTATTAGGGTTGCGAATACAGGCATAAGCGAAATAGTAAATCCATACGGTAAGATTGTATCCCATATAGAGCCAGATACGAGAGAAGTTATGACCAAAACACTTAATATCACTGTTTTTAAGCGGACACTGTTTGATAGATACGGATACCTATTTCCTTTCCTTGTTGTCTTTATATCGTTGTTTATTCTTCTGTAAATACATTTTACTTGCTTTTTGATTGTTATAATAGTATCATATAAAATGTTCACAAGAGATTTTAAAAATAGGGTGTTTTATGATGACTGAAAGCGACATAAAAGAAATACAGAATGATATTTATAAATTTATAAAAGAGAAAGACCTTCCTCTTTTGCCCACAGGATACAAGAAGCTTTTTTTAAAATATGCTAAGAAAAAGGGATTTAGCGAAGAGGATTGTCTTAATGTAGATAAAGAACTTGCTTTTGAGAAACTGCTTATCAAATCAAGTAGTATTAAAAACAAGAAGATAGATAAAACATACTCTGATATGAGTAAGAATACCGAAGAACTTGTTATACTTTTGGATAAAGGTACAAGTGATCTTACGGTATCTATTAAAGATGCAGAAGATAGTCTTGATTACAGCGTTAATAGAAAACTTGCAGATAAAATGAAAAGATTTATGAATCAGTATTCTGAAATGACAAATAAAATAAAAGATATACGGGAAAATATAGTAAAAATTAAGGGTGCACTTGAAACATTGGATGATTTGTCTATACAGGATGATATAAGTATGCTTGGAAATTGCAAGTTTTTTGAGATGACAATAGATGGTGAGAAATATACGCTAAAAAGATATAAAATCCCTATTTCTGTTGCCGTTTTAAGAATGATGAATTTACAGGATGTTAAAAGTAAATACGGCAATGCCGCTGCGGTAAGTGTTATAAAATCACTTGCAAATATAGTTTACGAGAACACGCGTGCAAGCGATGTGTCATGCAGGTGCGATGACAATGAGTTTAGGATTATCCTCCACAATACGGATATTCAGAAAGCCGATCTGTTTACCCAAAAGATAAGATACATATTGAATAGAGTCACATTTCAAAAAGGTGAAGATAAATTTAAGGTTAAGATTTTATACAATACAACTTTTGTTGATATAAATGATACGATGGAAAAAATTACAAGAAGATTGGAGGCAAATTTAAAATAGAATGAGTTGCATATAATCTGCATTTAAAAATCCTTTGAATTATAATAATTTCTTTGTATAATTGGTTGTGTTTGGAGGTGTGGTGTGAAGAAAGAAATTTATCAAAGAATTAATGGCTTATCGGAGCGTTTAAACAAAAAGGATATAGATGTAGCTTTAATTATGCAAAATATTGATTTATTTTATTACTCCGGTACGATACCGTCGGCTGTTCTTGCAATATCAAAAGATAATAAGTTGCTTTATGCTATAAAAAGAGGATACTTAAGGGCTAAAGATGAGTCTTTCATAGATGCTGATGATATGGTGCAGTTTAAAGGATTAAGCGCACTTCCGGCTTTACTTGCTGAGAGAGATATAAAATTTAAAAAAATAGGCATAGAAATGGATGTTATGCCGGTTGAAATGTTCAATAGATTGAGAAAGTATTTTAAGAATTCTGAATTTGTTGATATTTCTTTTGATGTAAGGTGGCAACGAAGCATAAAAAGCGAATATGAAATAGAATTAATGAAGCAAGCGGCAAGAATGCTTGACTGTACTATGGAAGATGCAAAAGAGTTGTTGCAATCCGGCAAAAAAGAGATAGAAATAAGCGCAGAACTTGAATATAGGGCAAGAAAAAGAGGGCATCAGGGAAAGTGCGGTATGAGGGCATTTAACGGTGAAGTTTTTATGGGGCATGTTCATTCGGGTGCTCAAAGTGCATCTCCTTCAGGGTTTTTAAAACCTACTGCGGGAATAGGGCTTTCCGCAAGTTATCCTGAAGGTGCATCAGATAAGAAAATCAAAAAAAATGAACCTATAATTGTAGATTTTCTCGGTAACTATAAAGGATATATGTCGGATGAAACAAGAATTTTTGCAGATGGGAAATTGAAAGAAGAGTGCGAAAGCGCTTACAATTTTTGCCGGAGCGTTCTTGAATGGATGGAAGAATATGCAAAGCCCGGTGTTATTGCCGAAGATATATACAATAAATCTCTTGAAATGGCAGCCAAAGAAGGTTATAAAGACAACTTTATGGGAATTAAAACAAATCAGACCCCTTTTGTCGGTCACGGCATAGGTCTTGAACTTGACGAGTTTCCATTTATAGCGAGAGGGCAGAATTATGCATTGTGCGAGAATATGACATTTGCTTTTGAGCCTAAGGTTGCTTTTAAAGATAGAGGAGCTGTCGGAATTGAAAATACATATGTTGTTAGGAAAAACGGTGTTGAACCTTTAACAAGATTTCATAGGGAGATAGTTTATCTATGATTTATGATTTTACTTTTCAAAATAGATATAAAAAGATAAGGGTATATGAGGCAATAGCAAGAAAAATACTTGATGTTTATGAGGAGTCTCCGGAGTGGATAATAAGAAATAACTACATAAAACTTGCCAAAGAGTATCATCCTGATGTGAGCAATCATAAAAATGATGATTTTTTTAAAGATATCAACACAGCTTATTCGATATTAACAAAACCTGATTTTGATATTGAAAGTACAAAATTTCTGACTATAAGTTACAAGGATGAAGAAGATATTGAAGAAGAGTTGAAAAATAGAAAACGCAGAACCGTGAGCAGAGGTGTTAAAAACGATTATTACAGCTCATGGCGAGATAGATTTTTTTAAGAGGTGAATTATATGGCTGTGTGTTCATTGACCATTATTCCAATAGGAACCAAGACGGCTTCCGTTTCAAAATTTGTTGCAGAGACTGTCGATATAATTAAAAAACACAATTTAAGATTTACTTTAAGTGCCAATGCTACTATAATCGAAGCCGAGTTGAAAAAAATCCTTGATATTATACCTGAAATTAGGGATAGTGTTTATAGGCAGGGTGCTAATAGGGTTGTGATAAATTTGAGTATAGATGAAAGAAACGACAAGAATTTAACTATAAATGACAAGATTAAGTCTGTTGAAGAGAAATTATAATGGAGGTATGTAGTGCTTACAAGAGTTGCTATTCCGGTTGAAGGTGAAATTCTCAGTCCTCATTTTGGACATGCTGACAAATTTATGTTTTTTGATATTGATGATGGTAAGATTGTATCTACCGAGATAACCCCGACACCCGAACATATGGAGGGAAGTTTTCCTGATTGGATAAAGTCAAATAAGGCAAATGTTGTTATTGTAACAGGTATAGGTCCAAAGGCTGTTGAAATGTTTAATCAAGCCGGCATAACCGTTATAACAAATGCCGTTCCCGATAAACCGAGAAAGATAGTCGAAGATTTTATTGATAATAAATTAGATACATCTTATGATAGCGTGTGCGAACATAGCAACAGTCATAAGCACCATTAAAACTTTTTGTTAAGGAGAAATGTATGAAAATTATAATAAGTGCGAAAAATACGGAGTTGACGGATGCCCTTAGGTCTTATGTTGAAAAAAAGATAGGTAAGCTTGAAAATAAAATGAATGACATAATGTCTGCAGATGTTGTTTTGAGCGTTGAGAAATATAGGCATATAGCTGATGCAAAATTAAATATCTCAGGTGAAATAGTGAAAGCCCAGGAAACATCAAAGAATATGTATACATCCATAGACCTGCTTTATGAAATACTTGAAAAACAGGTAGAGAAAATCAAAGATAAAATGAAATCAAAAAACAAATCCGCATCCAATAATTTTTATGTATCGGACGATAGTGCATCAAGGGAGCCTAAAATTATCGAGGAGGAGTTTATACCAAAACCCCTAACGATAGAGGAAGCTTTAATGAATCTTGAAGAAGAGAAAGATAAAAATTTTATAATTTTTAATAGCTCCGAGAATGGCAAGGTTTGTGTTTTGTATTTAAAGAAGAACGGAGATTTTGGTTATATCGTAACAAGATGAGTGAATACATTTACAATAACATAAAAACCGTTGTTCTTGATTTGAGTTGCAAGAATAAGGAGAGCTGCCTTGAAAAGATGTCTTATGAAATGGCAAAGGTTATAGACGGTATTGAGGCGGATGAAATATATTCACTTTTAAGGTCGAGGGAACTTTTCGGCTCTACCGCATTGGGGGGATATTTTGCCCTCCCTCATGCCAAAACCGATAAAGTTTCCGAGGTCGTTGGCGGGATTTTTAGGATAAAATCCCCCATTGATTTTGGCTCAATAGACGGATTGCCTACGCAGTTGTTTTTTATTCTCATTGCACCTTCACATAAACCTTCAATACAACTTAAAGCCTTGGCGAGAATATCTAAAATTTTTAAAGACACTCAGTTGAAAGAGAGTATTTTATCAGCGGAAGACAGTGAGTATGTTATAAGTTTAGTCAAAGAGAAAGATATTAATTTATGAAATTTGTAAAGGGTTGAGGTTTGTCGGACATTGGTTCTTTAAAGAGTGTTAAAATAAAACTGATTTCTTTCGGTTTTAAATATGGATACATAAAAAGTGATACGGTTTTCGATGTCAGATTTATCAAAAATCCTTATTTTATAGAAAGAATGAGAAATAGTAGCGGTCTTGATGAAGAAACTTATCAATTTGTTATATCTCAGAATGAAACAAAAATTTTTATAAATGATATTATGAATCTTATTAAAGATATTGTGCCTTTTTATAAAGCAAAAGGTGTTGACCGTGTGAAAATGGCCATAGGATGTACAGGGGGTAGGCATCGTTCGGTTGCGGTTGTTAAATATATGGGACAAAAATTGCGAGATATGGGTGTAGAGGTTGAAATAGAGCATAGAGATATAAATAGAGGTATTTATGAGTAGAAATTTTCTCGGTATGAAACATTTAAAAAAGGAAGATGTTGAAAATATTGTAAATCGTGCATATCAATATAAAAATAACAGCAGTCTTTACAAGAATGCCTTAAAAGATAAAAATATTATAACTATGTTTTTTGAAAATAGTACAAGAACAAAAACTTCATTCACACTGTCTGCAAAGAAAATGTCAGCAAATGTTATAGATATTGATTATCAAAAATCGAGTATGCAAAAAGGCGAAACTGATTTTGACACTATAACAAACTTAGATGCTATGCATCCTGACGCTTTTGTAATAAGACACTTTCACTCGGGATATCCTGCATTTTTAAGTAAATTTACAGATGCCGCCGTGATAAATGCAGGAGACGGTATATGCGAACATCCGTCTCAGGCAATATTGGATTTAGTGACTATGTTTGAAGTGAAAAAAGATATAGAAAATCTTAATGTGTGTATTGTAGGTGATATAATAAATAGTCGCGTTGCCAAAAGCCACATAGAAACAGCAAAAATGTTTAATTGGAATTTAAGTTTTTACGGACCCAAAACTATGCTTCCAAAGCAGGAATGGATAGAGAATATAAAGATAGAAAAGGATTTTGAAAGCGCTATAAATGATAAAGATTTTATTATGCTTTTGAGAATACAGCTTGAAAGAAAAAGCGGAAGTAATCTGCCCTCGCTCTCTGAATATTCTAAATTTTTTGGTATTAACGAATGTAATATACCCAAAGATACACATATTATGCATCCTGGACCTGTGAATAGGGGTATAGAGCTATCATCGAGCGTTATGGATAATTCTGAATATGCCTTAATAACCAAGCAGGTTGAAAATGGTGTTTTTGCAAGAATGGCTATATATGATTTTTGTTTAAATTAAGCTTTTCTATCCTGTTTTATAAACATTACAAGTATGCTACCGGCAAATGCTATTAAGGCGTTTAAGCTAAAAGCTAATGAAAATCCGAAATGGTCTACCAGTGCTCCAACAAGGCTTGGTGCTATTGATGAAAAAATCATAACCATACTAAAAACTACGGCTATATTCGTGTTCACATTTTTGCCCCCGACTTCAGCTGCAAAAGCATGTCTTACCGGTATGGAAAGTGACATAAAAAATCCCATAAAAAATAAAAATATTAAACTTGTATAATGAATAAAAAGAAGCAGAAACACGCCGAGTAAAAAATAACTGAAAGATATGGTTTTGCGTCTTCCCATCTTATCGGATACAAATCCTCCTAAGGGTTGAGCAACTATGCCAGCAAAAAGCATAATGGATGCCTTAAGATTGGCATCAAAAATGTTGTAGCCTTTTTCATAAAAATAAGACGGAAGAAACGACATAATGCCTCTTGAAAAAAACGGTATGACTATGGCTACAAATGATAGAATAATTAAATCTTTTGTAATTGTGCTTCTCATTTTTGATTTGATAGGTTTTTCCTCTATTTTGACTATGAATAATATGGTTAGAGCCATTATAATTCCCGGGATTGCAACAAATACAAAAGCGTCAGTGCCAAATTTTGATAAAAGATAGCCCATTGTTATTGGAGCAAGAAAATATCCAAGAGCTCCGCCTGTTCCGTTTAGACCTATTGCAAGACCTTTTTTTTCTTTAAAAACCGTGCTTAAAATACCCATACCTTGCGGGTGGTATGTTCCCAGTCCAATTCCTATAAATACAGTTGTAAACAGTGTAAAATAGTAGGAAGTTGAGAAGTAAAACATAAGATAGGATAGAGAGAGTATTAAAAATCCCGCAATTAAAGAAAATTTTCTTTTAGCGCGGTATTCTGAAAAATGAGCTATAGGCGACTGCAGTATTGCAGATACAATGTAGGGTATACTTAAAAGCATACCCGATTGGAAATAGTCTATTTTGTATACCTGTTTTAAAATTGGAATTGCCGGCACTATGATTAATGAGTACCAGTCATTAACAAGATGCGCAAACGCAATTGTGATTAAGAGTGCTACGGGCTTTGTGAAGTTTTTCATTTATTATAGTGTTTTATTTATTCACTCTTTCAACATATTCCTGAGTTCTGGTATCTATTTTTATGGTTTCACCTTCTTTTATGAAAAACGGAACTTGCACTATAGCGCCTGTTTCGAGTGTTGCCGGTTTTGAACCTGTTGCTGCAGTGTCGCCCTTAAAACCCGGTTCTGTTGCAACAACCTTAAGTTCTACGAAGTTGTTTAGCGATACCCCTATAGGTGTGCCATTATAGAGCATAACATCCACATCTTTATTTTCCTGAATAAATTTCGCTGCATCTCCCATAATATCCTTACTAATTGTGTATTGTTCATAATTTGTTGTGTCCATAAAATTGTAACCTTCGTTATCTGCATATAAATACTGCATAATTCTTTCTTCAATGTTTGCTTTTTTCATTTTTGTGCCGGATTTATATGTTTTCTCCAATACATTCCCTGTTTTTAGGTTTTTTAGTTTTACACGCACAAAAGCCTGCCCTTTTCCCGGTTTTACATGCTCATATTCAACTATCTCAAAAGGTTCATTATCAATTTCAAGTTTAGAACCCTTTTTAAATTCATTTGTTGCAAGCATAATATTTTCCTCCTTCAACTGTTTTTTTCGCTGGGATTATAGCATAAAGCTATATGGTTATTCAAAATTTTTAAAAACTCCTGTTTGTGTCTTAAAAATTGATAAAAAATTTATGTTATGCTATGGACTTCGAGAGCTGAGTTTGGTGTAAAAAGACGGATATTTATATCTTGTGCAAGTAAAGACATACCTTGTAAAAAATGTTATATTTGGTGTCCCCGCAAAATGATAATG
>JAMOPP010000137.1 GCA_027064405.1 Desulfurellales bacterium | reverse complement strand
TGTGTTGCGCTCACGACCGATAAAAGAAAAAGCTGATATTATCAAGATGTTTAATATGATGGTAATGCCCAAATTTGCCGATAGGACTATTGTTCCTTTAATTTACAAAATTCTGCCCTTAGAAAATGTTCAAGAGGCTCACACTATTATGGAAAAAAGTGAGCATTTTGGTAAAATTGTTTTAAAAGTGGCTGATTTATAGTAAATTATTACAGACCTATACAACGCTTTAAGGAACTTAAGTATATAAACTTGGAAGAAAAAGAGCGTTTGAAGTTATATTAACAATGTCTGATATAATTAAGATGCATATCGGCGATGAAATTGCCGGAACATCCGAGGATGTCTTTACTTTTATAATAAGGGGAAAGAAGAATCCTGAAACGCTAATGAAGGAAGTTGTGCGAGAGATAAAGGTAAAAGCAGGCCATTTATTAAGATTTTCTTATGTGCTTTACCCTTTGGAGGGTAAAAATGCTGATGAATTGATGTGTAATTTGGACTTAAAAACACAAAAAAGCAGGTTACGGAAGATAGTTGAAATATTTTTTTGTGGATAATTGAAAATTGACACAATTACCTTTTTTTGTTAATATCAACGCTGTTTAAAAAAGGAGAGGTGTCCGAGCTGGCTGAAGGAGCACGATTGGAAATCGTGTGTAGGGCCACAAGCTCTACCGAGGGTTCGAATCCCTCCCTCTCCGCCATTAATTCATCAAGAACAGGCGCCCATAGCTCAGTTGGATAGAGCGCAAGATTGCGGTTCTTGAGGTCAGAGGTTCGAATCCTCTTGGGCGCACCAGTCTCTTTTGGCGATGGTCACCCTTTATGGACATGTGTGACGCATTTTTCACCTAACCCCGCCAGGTCCGGAAGGAAGCAACGGTAAGTGAAAATTTGTGAGCACGCATTGCGCTGTTTTGGGTGACCATCGCCAAGGGAGATGTAAAATAATGTATAAAGTATTAGCGAGAAAATACAGACCCAAAAAATTAAGTGAAGTTATAGGACAAGAAGTAGCCGTTCGTATACTACAAAATGCAATAAAATCAGGCAGGCTTCATCATGCCATACTGTTTGCCGGACCTATGGGCGTAGGCAAAACATCTTTAGCGAGAATTGTAGCAAAATCATTAAATTGTGAAAAAGGAACAACAATAGAGCCTTGCGGGGTGTGTGATTCCTGCGTGGCAATTGCAAAAGGTAACGATATAGATGTAATGGAGATTGACGGTGCTTCAAACAGAAAGGTTGAAGATGCTCATACCTTGATAGAGAGTGTAAAATATCCCCCTTTAAAAAGCCCTAATAAGATTTATATTATCGACGAGGTTCATATGCTTACCCCTGAAGCTTTTAATGCTTTGCTTAAAACAATTGAAGAACCGCCGTCTTATGTTAAATTCATATTTGCAACAACAGAGATTGATAAAATACCTGAAACAATTTTATCGAGATGTCAAATCTTAAAATTAAACAAAATTCCGAAAGAACTTATTAAGGAAAAGTTAAATACCATAGCTCAGATGGAAGGCATAGAAATAGAACCTGAATCATTGGATATGATAGCTTTTGCAAGCGACGGTTCTATGAGGGTTGCCGAAGGGTTTTTTGACAGGTGTATAGCCTATAAAGAAAATAATATTACGGCAGAGGAGACTGCAAAGGTTGTAGGTGTTACAAGTTCTGATACGATAAACAGGTATGCGGATTTTATTTTTAAGCAGGATACTCAAAATGCCGTTAAACTGATTCAAAAACTCCACAATGAAGATATAAACTTTGAATCCTTTACGCAACAGGTTATTAATTATATGCTTGCAAAAGAAGATGTGAATATGGAATACAAAACCGCATTATTGAATATTTTTTACAAGGCATTTATAGATATTAAACAAAAAATTAATCCCCTAAGCGTTTTAAGCGTTGCCTCATATAAATCAGCCGCAGTAAAGGGCTTGGAAAGAATAGAGAACGCTATGGAAAAATTATCAAAATTAAACACACAACAATTATTTGACAATTCTAATGATATCACTGAATTAGCGTCTCATAAAAATATAATAAAACAAAAAAGTGTTAAGAAAATGGATAAAGCAGAAGAAATATCAGTCAAAAATGATAAAATTGACAAAGATGTAGAGACTATTTTGAATAAGTTTGGTGGAAAGATAGTAAGAATTGAGGATGTTAAAAAAAGTTGAAAATATAAAAAAATAATTTATAATGTAGTTGAAAGTTAATTTTTAAAAGGAGAGGTGTATGGCTAAAGGTTTTGGCGGAATGGATATGAATAGTTTGATGGCACAGGCGAAGAAAATGCAGAAAGAGGTTGCAAAGGCTCAGGAAGAGGCCGGTAAAGAGGTTGTTGAAGTTAGCGTAGGTGGTGGAATGGTAAGTGTTAAGGCTAATGGAGCTATGGAGGTTCTTGATGTTAAATTATCAAAGGAAATAGTTGACCCTGAAGATATAGAAACTTTGGAAGATTTGATACTTTCAGGTGTCAATGAGGCTTTGAGAAAGGCTAAGGCGTCTGTCGAAGAGAAGATGGCAGCTTTAACCGGAGGTATGAATATACCCGGAATGTTCTAAATGAAATTAAATTTTACCTTAGTTGATGATGTTACACATTCTTTATCAAGGCTTCCCGGAATAGGCGAAAAGACTGCTTTCAAATATGCTTTATGGCTTATAAAAGAAAAAAATGAAGCCAAAAAAATAGTTAGCTCTATAGATAAACTTATTAATAATATACAGTTGTGTAAAAAATGCAGAAATATAACTAAAAACGAGGACGGCTTATGCGATATATGCAAAGAAAATTTTAGAGATAAATCTTCAATATGCATAGTCGAAAATATTGAGAATTTACTTGCAATTGAATCAAGTTCTGTATATAATGGCACTTACTTTACACTTTGGGGTTTAATTTCTCCGTTATATGGCGTAAATACAGAACAATTGGGCTTAAATATTTTATTTGAAAGAGTAAGAGAGGAGCATACAAAAGAGGTTATAATGGTTATAAGTTCAAATATGGAAGGTGATTTAACAGCACAATACATTAAAGAAAAATTATCACCTCTTAATGTTGATGTTACAAGAATTGCATATGGAGTGCCGCTTGGCGCCGATATAAATTATGTTGATAAAGATACTTTACTTGAAGCATTCAAGGGTAGACACACTATATAAATTTTAATTGGGGGTGTGAGAATGTCTAAAAAATTGGATATTAGATGGCACGGTAGAGCAGGGCAGGGTGCCGTTACAGCAGCCAAAACTTTAGCAGAACTTATTTCTCAGGAAAGCGGTGTTTATGCACAGGGTTTTGCAATTTACGGCGCTGAGAAACGCGGAGCACCGGTTGTAGCATTTACAAGGGTTGATGAAAAGCCTATAAGAGATCATTCAGCTCATATGGAACCGGATATTGTTTTGTTGCTTGATCCTACGCTTCTCGGTCTTGTTGATGTTAAAGAGGGCTTGAAAAAGAGCGGAAGGGTAATTGTTAATGCTCCATTTGATAAGCAACAGGTTGTAGATGAACTTGAACTGCAAGGCTACGATGTTTATGTTGTTGATGCTAATAAAATTAGTATGGATGCTTTAGGTAGAGCTATACCTAATACTCCTATGATAGGTGCTTTGGCAAAAGTTACAGGTTTATTTAGCAAAGACGAAATAGTAAAGGGTGTTATAGAGCTTTTGGAAGAGTCCGGAAAGTTTCCTCAGAAGATTATAGACGGCAATCGCCAATCCATTGAGAAAGCTTATGAGGAGGTAAAATAATGGCTGATAAATTACTCAATTGGAATGAAGTTTTGATAGGGGCTACAATCAAAGACCCTGGAAATAGTAAGAACTATGAAACCGGTTCTTGGAGGGTTGAGAAACCTATATGGAATCCTGACACATGCATAAATTGTATGTTTTGTTGGGTGTATTGTCCCGATTCTGCTATAAAAGTTGACGAAAAAGGCAATATGGCAGGTATAGATTATGACCATTGTAAAGGATGCGGAATATGCGTTGAACAGTGTCCAAGCAAACCTAAATCTCTTGCTATGATACTTGAAGCTAACGCTAAAAATAAAACCGAAGAAGATTTAAGAAAAGAACTATTTTCTAAATAGGAGGATATAATGGGTAAAAAAGTAGCATTGACAGGAAATGAGGCTGCGGCTCATGCAATGAGGCAAATCAATCCGGATGTTATAGCAGCTTTTCCTATAACTCCATCAACTCCTATTCCTCAGGGCGTAGCTCAATTTATAGCTGATGGAAAGATGGATACGGAATTTGTCACAGTTGAATCTGAACATTCCGCTATGAGTGCATGTGTTGGAGCGGCAGCGGCAGGTGGAAGGGTTATGACAGCAACAAGTGCTAACGGATTGGCATTAATGTGGGAAATTTTATACATTGCTTCAGGATCAAGACTTCCTATAGTTACGGCAATTGCAGCAAGAGCACTATCGGGACCTTTGAATATACATGGAGATCACTCCGATGTTATGGGTATTAGGGATGCCGGTTGGATTGAAATAGCGGCGGAGAATTCGCAAGAAACCTACGACGGTTTAATACAGGCTATAAAAATTGCCGAGAATAAGGATGTTATGACCCCGGCAACTGTTTTTTTTGATGGTTTTGATATATCGCACTCCATAGAAATATGGGAGATGGAAGAAGATAAAAAAGTAAAAGATTTTATTGGAGAATATACACCGCTTTATCCTTTACTCAATACAAAAGAACCTGTTACACATGGAGCATGGGCTCCACCGGATTGGTATTTTGAACATAGAATGAATCAACTCGAAGGTTTGCTAAATGCTAAAGAGGTTGTAAAACAGGTGGGTAAAGAGTTCGGTAAAGAGTTCGGCAGAGAATACGGTCTGTTTGAAGAGTATAAAATGGATGATGCGGAATATGTGATAGTTGCTATGGGTTCCGTATGCGGAACAACAAAAGATGCTATTGATTCGTTGAGAGCTCAGGGAGTAAAAGCCGGTTTGCTTAAAGTTAGATTATTCAGACCTTTCCCATATCAGGAAATTGCAGAACTGTTGTCAAATGCAAAGGCTGTAGCTGTCTTGGATAGGGTTTCACCGGCCGGGGCACAAGGCGGACCATTGTTTACTGAAGTTAGAAGTGCATTATACGATGTAAATAACAGACCTCCCGTTGTTGATTATACATACGGACTCGGGGGAAGGGATACCCAGCCTAAGCACATTAAATCTGTTTATGAAGCATTAATGCAAATAGTTAATACAGGTAAAGTTGAAAAACAGTTCGACTGCCTAAACCTAAGAGGAACATGGGGGTAAGATATGGCATTTTTAAATGAAGTAGCAAAGAAAAAAGAAGGCCTTGTTAACGGTCATAGATTGTGTCCGGGTTGCACTCACTCTATAATTGTAAGACAGATTATGGCAGCGGCTGAAACAGAGAAATATGATATTGTTGCTGCATCCGCTACAGGGTGTTTTGAAGTTTCAACAGGGCTTTATCCTTATACAAGTTGGAATATTCCATGGATTCACAATGCTTTTGAAAATGTTGCAAGCACTATTTCAGGTGTTGAAGCAATGTATAAAGCGCTAAAGAAGAAAGGTAAAATTGACAAAGATATAAGATTTATAGCCATTGCAAGTGACGGCGGAACTTACGACATAGGTTTACAGGCACTTTCCGGCGCAATTGAAAGAGGACATAGATTTCTTTATATTTGCAACGACAATAACGCCTATCAAAACACCGGAAATCAGCGTTCCGGCGCAACTCCTTTTGCTGCAAATACGACAACGAGTCCTAACGGAAGCGTCATTCATGGTAAGACTCAATCTCAGAAAGATATAATGAGTATTTTAGAAGGCCATCATATGAAATATTTAGCTCAAGCGTCACCATCAAATTGGAGAGATTTGATGAATAAGGTTAAAACAGCTCTTGATGTTGATGGACCTACATACATTAATATTATAGAACCCTGCACAACCGGATGGGGATTTCCTCCGGATCAGGCAATTAATATGGCTCAACTTGCCGTTGATACTTGTGTATGGCCGATTTATGAGGTTGTGGAAGGAAAGGTTAAAATTAACTATAAACCTAAAACAAAATTACCCGTTGAAGAGTATTTAAAGCCACAAAAACGATTTGCACATATTTTCAAAAAAGGTAACGAAGGTTTGTTAGAGGAATTTCAAGCTCAAATTGACAGACGCTGGAATTGGCTCTTAAAGAGAGAAGAATCAGGCATAGGATATTAATAAAACTAAATTTTAAGGGGCGCAAGCCCCTTTCTTATCCGTTGAAATTGAAGTTGGGGTGTAGATATGTTCTTTTCCTGCATAGATAAAATAAAAGAAGTCGAAATGGATATGGAAGGTGCAAAGGATGTCAAAAAAAGAATATTAATAGGTCCCAAAGAGGGCTGGGATGATTCCGTTATGAGGCTTTTTAGAATAGAAAAGGGCGGATACACTCCAAAGCATAAGCATAGCTGGCACCACATTAATTACATTATTGAAGGTGAGGGCGTTTTGTTGATGGATGGCAAAGAATATCCTATAAAAAAAGACTGCGTTGCCTATGTGCCTCCTAATATTGAACATCAGTATAAAAATAGTGGAAGTAGCGATTTGGTTTTAATTTGCATAGTTCCAAAAGAGGGCGAAAATTTATAAATCATAAGGAGTTTAAAGGCATTAGCCTTAAATGTTAAAGACGGTTTTTTAAACAACAGTATGAATAATTTTAACTATCTTGACCATATTTGAGTTAATTGTTTAATCCGTAAACAAAAGCAAGTATTTTTGCCACAGCTTCGTAGAGTTCTTCGGGTATTTCGTCATTTATGTCTAATTTGTAAAGTTCGTCGGCGAGTTTTTCATTTTTTTCAACATACACACCGGACGAATAGGCTATATTTTCTATTTTTTCCGCTATTAGATTTCTTCCCTTTGCAACAACCTTAGGTGCTCTATTTTCTGTTTCTTTATCGTATTTTAATGCAACTGCCTTTTTGTTTTCTAATATTGTCGTTTTATTTCTCCTATACCCTTTAAGACAAATGTTAGCCAGAATCCGGTATTTTTTCTCCTTTCGTAATCGCCGTTGTCCTGTTCTTCTGGTATTTCATTAACATACAAATCAAGCCCTATTCCCCAGCAGTCTTCATTATACATAAAGCCAAGTTTTCTTTGAGGGTAATAGTGATTAAAGATGCTTTTTTCGATATATGCATACAGATAAAGTTTTTTTATGGGATAAATGAAGACCTTGCTCTTTAAACTCTCATCAACTCTTTTATAATTTGTGTCTCTTGACATTATGTAACCCGCTGAAATACCGTAATTATTAAATGTAAGATTTAAATCCTCATCTGAATCCTTAAACATCCCTTTGTATGTTGAAAAGTGCGCTTTGGAAGAGAAGGTTATATCTTTGAAAGGTGAAAGTCTTGTTTCTTCGTATATTGGAGGAAAAGGTATGTGGTTTGCTTTTGCAAAATCGTAATCTTGTGATATCTTATTGTAGAGCAGTTCTCTGTAATCTGCCTTTGAATCGTTAATATACTTTCCTGTGACCGTATTTTCTAAAGTTGCCGTAACTGTATTTGTTTTTGAATAAGTGGATACAAAATCCGGGAATTTGTATTTTCTGTAGGGTATATATTGATATTTAAGTGACGGGGTCATTGTGTGCCTTACACCTTTGAATCCGCTTTTGTTGTTGTTTAAAAAAATACCCTCTATACCGGTTTTCGCTTCTATGGAGTAAAAAGGAATAAACGCCCTTTCTGAATATTTTTTGTTTAAATTCGTGTCTTTCCAGTAGGCATAAAGATAGTGCTCTCCTATCTTAGGAACGATGCTGAAATAAGAGATTTTGAAAGGATAAGAAAGTGCAGCCGTAAGATTATTATCGTAGCCTCTTTTTCCTTTAATTCTAAAATTATTCGAGGCTGTATCGGATAAATCAAGTGTTAAGTTTTTCCAGAGCTTCTTATTAACTATGCTAAATTTTATCTCAGGTAGTGTCTGAAGTGTTGATTTATTGTTTTCAGCTATTAAATCCTGGTAGTAATATGAGTTTATGCCAAGAGAATATTCATTTTTTGATACATAATATGAAGCCGTCGATTTTGTATATCTGCTTGATGTAAGCTCCATATTGTCATTATTTATTACGCGTAGATTGTCTTTGTCGTTAACTAAGTTTAAATCATAAGAAAAAGTTCCGTATTTTTTTAAATCAACATTCTGCGTAGCCTTAATTGACAGCCTCTTTTTCTTTACGGTAGATTTCCCATACGACTTTTTTTCCTTAAAAAGTGTAACATTCCACTTACCTTTTGAGTTTTTTGTCCAGTAGAATCTATATTCCGAGAATAGCCCGTAGCCTGCTCTGCCGTATGTGAAAGGCGTAATAGTGGCATCCTGAGAATCACTTATAGCCCAAAAAAACGGCTGTTCGTATTTAAACCCGTTTTTGCTTGAGTATCCTAAGGACGGGAATAAAAATCCGCTTTTTCTTTTCGTGTTTATATTTTTTGTGAGAAACGGTGTAAAAAAAACAGGCACATTTCTTGCCTTAAATGTTACAGGGTATGAGAAAATATAGTCACCTTTAACTATATAATTATGTTTGGCTTTTATAGACCATTTAGGGTGTGCGTTTTTGTCGCCTTTTAAAAATTTATCGCATTTGCAACCTGTTATTACGGCATTGTCGACATAGTATTTATTTTTGTCTGATATTATAATTCTTTTTGCTTTTATATACAATTCGTCACTTTTTATAAACATAACGGCGTTATCGATAAAACCTCGATATGAAGAAAAGTTGAAAATTCCCCTTGTTCCTTTTATCCAATTTCCGCTGTTATCAGTCAAATTGACATTGCCTTCAATATCTGCAATGTATGTAAGTTTGTTAAATTGAGCTTTATCTCCCGTTAATTTGTATGTATCATCGTAAATCAGACAGTTTCCCTTTGCAAAATAAGAATTAATCTTTTTGTATCTTGTTATTGAATCTGCCTTAACATGAATAATAGTTTCAGCAAAAACAGGAGATGTAAAAAGTAGTAACAAAACAACTAATGCCATTTTTTTCATAAAAAGAGCTCCTTAAAACAAAAGTTAATAAGAAGTATATATTCTTAATGAAAATTGTCAATTTTATGTAACTTTAAGTTGATGAAAAACATTTTACAAAAG
>JAMOPP010000136.1 GCA_027064405.1 Desulfurellales bacterium | reverse complement strand
CTTTACATTCTATGCCGACACCAGGACCCATAATTTCACTTAAACCGTATATGTCTATTGCGTAAATATTCATTTTTTCTTCAATTGCCGTACGCATCTCTTCGCTCCAGGGTTCTCCACCCAAAATGCCGGCTTTTAATTTTAAATCTTCCTTTTTTACCCCCATTTCTCTGAGGGTTTCTGCTAAAAATAAAACATAAGAAGGGGTTGCTGTAAGAACTGTTGAACCGAGATCCTTCATCATCATAATCTGTTTTTTCGTATTTCCTCCGGAAATAGGTATTACCGCTGCGCCGAGTGCTTCACCGCCGTAATGAGCACCCAATCCACCCGTAAACAGTCCGTATCCGTAGGCATTTTGGATAATGTCGCCTCTTGCAACACCTGCTGTTGAAAGTGAGCGCGCCATTAGTTCAGACCATGTTTCTATGTCTCTTCTTGAATATCCTACTACGGTTGGTTTTCCTGTTGTACCGCTTGATGCATGAAGTCTGACTATCTGCTCTTTTGGCAAAGTAAAAAGTCCAAAAGGATAACTGTCTCTCAAATCCTGCTTTACCGTAAAGGGCAGTCTTTTTAAATCATCCAAACTTTTTATGTTTTCAGGTTTTATTTTCTTTTCATCAAACTTTTGTTTGTAAAAGGGTACAAGGTTATAGACTCTCTCCACGGTATTCTGAAGTCGTTTTAGTTGTAGAGATTCCAACGCCTCTCTCGGCATAGTTTCCATTTCTTCTTGGTATATCATTTACACTTCCTTAATGTATATTTAGGTATCTGTCTATTTTATTTTTATCAAAACCCACTATGGCTCTTGAACCTATTAAAACTACAGGCACTCCCTGTTGACCTGTGCGTCTTACCATATCTTCTGCAGCTTTTCTATCCCTTGATACATCAACATTTTTGAATAGTATTCTGTGTTGTTTTAGATAATTTTTGACCCTGGTACACCATGGACAGCTTGGTGTAGAGAATACAACAACCTTAGGCTGTCTTTTTGTTTCTTTTGAATTGCTACTGCTCATAAGTAAAACCTCCTTAGATTAACTTTTGTTTACAATAATATATATTCATTGTTAATTTTGTCAATGTAAAAGAACAATAACGATAAAGTCTAAACCTTAATCTAAATTATGAGGATTTGAAGCAATCATTTGTTTTACGGAATAATGGTCATATTTTGTAAGTTTATTTGATAAAATAATATTTTGAACCAATCTTATATACCTATCTCTCTTTACTGAATACATCGTTAAATATTCCGCTAATTTGTACGGATTTTTACTGTTGCCCATTAAATATCTTACCTCTCTGAATTTTTTATATGCATTGGATATATTCAGGTTCATAGAGTATGCCAAAGTGGCATCATATAAACTTTTAAAAGGCTGGACGATGGATTGATATGTTTTTCTATTTCTTCTGTGCAATCCATAGATATTATTGTATCGATAGGTAAACCTTGATTTTCCCCATCCGGATTCTATACCTGCTTGAGCGATAAGCAGGCTCACCGGTATGCTATCAACTCTTCTTGACAGTTTTTTTAAATCACCTGTTTTATATTTTTTGATACTTGCCTGCAAAAAATTTCTTTCATCTCTATCTAATGAAATACCATTGTTCTTTTTTTTGATTATTTCTAAAATCATTTGATGCTCTTTATCAAATTTTTGCTTAACCACAAGCGCTATAGGAAGCATCGCAGCTATGAACATCCTTTTTCTATCTCTTGCAGAATATTTTAAAAAATCTTTTGGAAAACTCTTTAAAAGATACGGCTCAACCGAGCCACTATAATTTGAGCACAATCCGTAAACCCTGAGCTGTTGTTTTAATAACTTCGTATTCGGCACGGTATAAGATATGAAACCGTCATACGAAGAAAATTTAACACCATTTTTAGGAATTGTTTTGGAAAATGCCAATAAAGCTATACCGACTAAAAAAGCCAGTGCGAATAGGACAATAAGAAGAACGCCCCAGGGGTTTGTCTGTTTTATTACAAGTCTTTTTTTTCTCATACGCCACCAAATATAGTAAAATTTTAGGATATGTCAAGTTTAAGGCAAAATATGTGGTAGATAGTCGTAGACATATTTACCACCCAAATCAATTAGAAAAAGAAGAAAGGGAGAAAACAATGAGTATTATATCTTTCAAAGCAACTTTTCTTAATCTATCGTCAACTGTAATTCGGATATACATTACTCCGCATAGTAAAAATGTATCACCTTTTTTAAAAGCATATTTATTCCTGTTTTGGACAATCCCGTATTTTCTTGCTTGAGCCTAATTTATATTTTCAACATCCTTTAAAAATACATTCTATAACCGACAAATATTTGATTTCCTGTTGCTTGTTCAAAGTCACCGTTCATACTGTTATCCACTGCGTATTTGGTTTTTATTCTATCCCATATCACGAACAACTTAGTGCATTTTGTTAAACTAAAGACACCTGATATATATAGTGTTTTTACATTTTTTACTTCGTTCTTTAAAAAATAGGCATTATCTGCTTTTTTGTTTGAAAATTTTAAATTCACATACCCAAAAGTCAAACCAACACCATTCATAGGCGTAAAATAGGTTTCTGCACCAAGGGCATCTGATTTTCTTTTTATCACCCTATTATTTTCATAGATATACGAAAAGGTTTTTAGAGCATTACCACTTATACCTGAGGTTCCACTCATTCCCAATGTATGCAGATATTGACCTATAAATGCTACTCTTCCTACATTCAACTTAGTCGCCAAGCTGTATAGATATGCCGTCTCCTTGCGTTCTTTATCCTTGCACTCGAGATATAAAGGCATAGTTTCATAATATGCCATAACGGTAGAGGGTGTTCCAAAATCTGTTTTTAATTTCAATTGAATCTGCCCAACAAATGCCGGCACACTCTTTCTAAAAGAAGGTATGTTGGCAGAAGCTATCTCTTTACCTGTTTCTCCTATATTTTTACCAACAATAACACCGTTTTTTAAATCTCTATCCTCAACGCCAAAAGAAAAAATAGCTAAATTGCTACCAAAATTTCTATTATACCTAAATGTAAGCTGCATCGTTCTTTTGCTCCCTTGGAATCCGGCAACGTACGGTTTAAAGATAAAAGATGAAAAGCGAAAGTATCTTTGGTTTACCAATGACCAATCTCTACCGACTACAACAGAAAAATGTTTACCAATATTGTGTTTAACATAGGCAAGTTTGAGTTTAAAATCATAATTTGGCAATGAGTCCATCATTATATTCCCAAAGGTCTTTCTATCTTTGCTATTGAATTTAAGCCCCAATCTAACCTGACCCATTGAATCAAATGTTGTTTTTCCTTTTAAAGATGACTTCTTGTAAGATGTGTTGCTTTTATAAAAGCTCGGAGATGATTTTGTGCTAAAACCACCTTCGTAACCTACAAACCCATATATGGAAGCATTGGCAGGAGTGCTTACATTGAGGGAAGAAGCAAAAGCTCTGCTTTGATACAAAAAAACAACCGACAAAAAAATTAGAACAGTGCACGCTAAACGGCCACAGCTGCATCTACATATATATAACCTCCACAACATAATTACTGTATATCTACTCTATAAAAATAGGAAAAAGACAAAAAAATAAACAAGAAAAATCTCCTTTCCAAACACGGGAGGCGCAAGCGTTTCCACATTACACCCTATCGGTTTACAAACCGTAGCCAAAGCCGTAGGTTTATAAACTCGGAGTTTTACGAAATATATCAAAATATATTAAAATTGCAACGGGAAAATTGTAACCTTCTACCCATTATCTTTTTCTTTTATTTGACTTTAGTGTTTATCTTTGCTATTATTGTCCCCGTTATGGAAAAATTTAATTTTACAGTTGCGGAAAGAGTTAGTTTGAATATGAACAATAATTGGTGGTGGTGCAATATGTTGTAGGTTGCCCATGCCGTAGATTTTAAGCCGTTTAAAATTTGTTTTAAACTTTTGGGTCAACCTTAAAGGTTTAAGTCAAGTCTTAAACGGCTTTTTTGTTTTTGTACCAGCCGCTTTTTAAAGCTTGTCTTAAATGGATGAGTTTTTAAAAGGCGGCTTTTTTATTTTATGGAGGTTTATTTTATGATTACATCCTTTCAAGAGTTTAAAAATGCTTATTTAAATTTTGATAGAATTACGGTTTATAAGGAAATGGCAGGAGATTTGGATACCCCCGTATCGCTTCTTGGAAAATTTTTATCTCAGGATAATCTGTTTCTTCTTGAAAGTGCCAAAGAAAACAAAACATACAGCAGGTTTTCATTTCTGTCATTCGGATTAGAAGAACCAATTATCTTGAAGCATAACGGGTTTTATAAAAACGAAAGGAAGCTCGGAGATTTGGAGTATCTAAAAAATGAGATTAAAAATAATTTATCATATTCAAATAATATGTTCGGTAACTTTAGCGGGGGATTTGTCGGATATTTTACATTTGAAGCTGTTGAGAAGAGCTCTATTTTAAAAAAGGAGCTATTAAAAAAGCCTGAAATATTGGCTCTTCTTTATTTTGTTGAAAAATTTTTAGCGTATGACAACTATACAAATAGACTTTATCTTGGATTGTCTTATAAATTTAACAAAAAAATATCCGCAGAAGAAAATTTTAAAATAGCACGAAACTCGATAATGAAATATTACGACGAGATTATGAAAAAGGGTGAAACAAGAGAAGAATCGTCACAACAAGAGCCTGTAATTTTATCTTCTTCCTTCTCAAAAAAGGAATTTAAAGATATTGTTGTAAAAATTAAACAGCTAATAGAAGAAGGCGAGGCAATACAGGTTGTTATAAGTAACTTTATTGACATAAAGGGAATAGATGCATTCGAGTTTTACAGAAATTTAAGAAGAATTAATCCGTCGCCTTATATGTATTTTTTTAAGCATAAAGATTTAAGCATAGTCGGTTCGTCTCCGGAAATACATATAAAGGCAAGAGGTTCAATAGCGACTATGAAACCGATAGCAGGCACAAAGCCAAGAGGTAAAACAGATGAAGAGGTTCAAAAAAATAAAAATGAACTTGTAAATGATGAAAAAGAAAAAGCCGAGCATCTAATGCTGGTTGATTTGGCGAGAAATGACCTGTCCCGTCTTGCAAAAAAAGACAGTGTAAATGTTAAGAATTTTATGCATCCTGAAGAATTTTCCCATGTTATCCATCTTGTTTCCGAAGTACAAGCCGAAATAAGACAAGATTTTGATATGGTTGATTTAATAACAAACACTCTGCCTGCAGGAACGCTCAGCGGAGCACCAAAAGTTAGGGCGATAGAGATAATAGACAGTATAGAAAAAGAGCCGAGAAATATTTACGGAGGATGTATAGGGTATATAGGTTTTAATAATAATATGGATATGGCAATAACTATTAGAACAGCAGTTTTTGAGAAGGATAGGGCTCGTTTTCAAGCAGGCGCAGGTATTGTATATGACAGCAATCCGGAAAATGAATACAACGAAACAATCAATAAACTTAAGGCATTATTGAAAGCAGGAGGAATAAATGATAGTTTTGATAGATAATTACGACTCTTTTACCTACAATATTTATCAATATATAATGCACTTTACACCAGAAATCACGGTTTTAAAAAACACACAAAATATTGATGAGCTTAAAAGTATAAAAGGTATATCAAAAATTGTTTTATCGCCTGGACCATCCAAACCTCAAAATTCTTATTTAACACTTGATGCTATTGATTTTTATAAAAACCGTCTGCCTATTTTGGGGGTTTGTCTTGGAATGCAGGCTATAGGATATTATTTTGGAGCAACAATAGAAAAAGCCGAAAATATAATGCACGGTAAAATTGATATTATAAATCATACCGAATCAACAATATTTAAAGAAATACCGAATAAATTTAAAGCCGTCAGGTACCATTCATTGGTTGTGAGAAACCCAAAAAATATGAATATTACTGCAAAATCTGAAAAAGACGGCGAGATTATGGCTATTGAGAATGACAATTTAAAAATTTACGGTGTTCAGTTTCACCCTGAGTCATATTTAACGGATAACGGTTTGAAAATAATTAAAAATTTTTTGGAGGTAGATGATGATTAAATCTTTATTAAATTCACTTAAAAAAGGTGATGCTTTAAATGCAAATGATATTAAAAATGTTTTTGATGAAATGCTTGATGGCAAATATGCAGAGCACGAAATAGCCGATTTCCTTGTTTATCTTGCCAAAAAGGGTGAAACTGCGGAGGAAATTGCAATGGCTGCGCAATCTTTAAGAGGTCATGCAGACTCTTTTGATACCGGGATGAAGTTACTTGATACCTGCGGAACGGGTGGAGATAAAAAATCTACATTTAATATTTCAACGGCAGCAGCTATTGTGTGTAGTCTTTTTGTTCCTGTTGCAAAACATGGGAATAAGGCTGTAAGTTCAAAATCCGGTTCAGCTGATGTGCTTGAATCGCTGGGGGCTGAAATAAATCTTAAAAAACAAAAAGCGTATGAATACTTAAGAGAAAATAATTTTGTTTTTCTCTTTGCACCAAATTATCACCCCGCAATGAGATTTGTAGCAGGTGTAAGAAAAAAATTGGGTATAAGGACTATATTTAATCTTCTTGGGCCTCTGTGCAATCCATTCAATCCTTCATATCAAACTATAGGTGTTTTTTCAAAAAGCGTATTGGAAACTATGTTTGAGGCATCAAAACTACTTTCTATGGATAATGTGATATTTTTAGCCTCGAACGACGGTCTGGATGAAATCAGTATATCGGATATTACAATCTGTTATGAGAGAAACGGCTCAAAAGAAGATAAATTTGAATTTGACCCGAGAGAAATGGGAATTTACGCAGATATAAGTGCTATAAGGGGATATGATGCTACAACGAATGCAAGACTTATGATTGAGGTATTTGAAAATAAGCACGAAGACTTAAAAAATGCCGTTGCAATTAACGCTGCATTTGCCCTAAAATCAGCCGGCGTAGAAGATAACATAAAAGACGCTTTTGCGCTTGCATATGAATCGATAGAGCAGAAAAGGGCATTGGAGAAATTAAAATCTCTGCAAGGCGGCAACGATGCTTCTTGATGAAATTTTATTAAACAAGGAGATGGAAATTCAAACTTTAAAAGTAGAAAAAATAGGTCGCACAAGAAAGATACATAAATTAAAAGACTATTTTAAAGAAGATGAAATAAATATAATTGCAGAGATAAAGGAATCGTCTCCTTCAGCAGGTTTTTTAAGAAAAATTGACTTGAACGAAATTTTGCCTGTATATTTAAAATATGCAAAAGCGATAAGTGTTTTAACTGACGAAAAATTTTTTTCAGGTAGCTTTGAAAGACTGCAAAGTGTTTGTGAGAAGGCTGATATTCCCATTTTATGTAAAGATTTTATAATAAGCAAAATTCAGATTGACAAGGCTTATATGTGTGGTGCCGACATTGTTCTTTTGATAGTTAGAATTTTAGGTCGGGAAAAATTGGAAGAACTCTACACCTATGCTAAAAGTTTAGGATTGGATGTTTTGGTTGAGGTGCACTCCATTAAAGAGATGAAAGAAGCAAAAAATCTTATGCCGGGTATTCTTGGTGTAAATTCAAGAGATTTGGATACGCTTGATATTTCTTTAAAAAGAGCAAAGTCTATTTTGGATAGTGTAGATTTTGAAACCATAAAAATAGCAGAAAGCGGAATAAAAGATAGAAAGGATATGGAATATCTTCAAAGAAGCTGTGATGGATTTTTGATAGGCGAAGCATTGATAAAAAATATTAAGCAGCTAAGGTTGAATGTTGAGTTATGAATGTTAAATGTTTGTAACAGCAAATTTAAAAAGGGAGGACAATAGCTCATTCTTACGGATATGTCATTGTTAATGATATATATTTGTAAGTGGTATTGTAAAACGAGTATGAAGGTAAAATTTTGCGGAATGACAAATTTTGAAGATGCCTTGTATGCATCTGAAATAGGTGCTGATTTTGTAGGTTTTGTATTTTATGAAAAAAGCAAAAGATTTATACCTTACAAAAATGCAAAAATCATAATTGAAAAATTAAACAAAAAGGTAAAAACCGTTGGGGTTTTTGTTAATCAGAATGAAAATGAAATCAAGCATTTTGTGAATTATTGCGGATTGGATTATGCCCAAGTTTACAGTGATTTTAATGCGTTTGAATCCATTAGGGTATACAGGATTAAAGATAAAGCACCAGAAAGGGTCAAATCAAAGGGGCTTATACTGTTTGACAGCTTTTCCCATTCCGTCGGAGGAAGCGGAATCGGTTTTGATAAATCTATTTTAAGGGATATAAGCTACAAAGATAGGCTTTTTGTGGCAGGAGGAATAGACAGCAAAAATGTTAGGCAAATCATTGATTTTGGTGTTTTTGGCGTGGATTTAGTAAGCTCGGTTGAAAAATATCCGGGCAAAAAGGACTTTGAAAAAATGAAAGAATTTATAAAAATTGCAAAGGGGTTGTAAATGAAGAGATATTTTGGAGAATATGGCGGTCAATTCGTTCCGGAAACACTTATGAAAACTTTAAAAGAACTTGAAGATGCCTTTTATGAATTTAAAAATGATAAGCGGGCAAAAGACGAGTTAAAGGATTATTTAAAACACTATGCAGGAAGAGAAACGCCTCTATACTTGGCAAAGAATTTAAGTGAATTGGCAAATGCTAAAATTTACTTAAAAAGAGAAGATTTGCTTCATACCGGTGCACATAAACTGAATAATACACTCGGACAAATTCTGCTTGCGAAATTTATGGGTAAAAAGCGAATTATTGCAGAGACAGGTGCCGGACAACACGGTGTGGCAACGGCAACGGCAGCAGCTTTATTTAATATGGAGTGTATAGTCTATATGGGTAAAAAGGATGTTGAACGGCAAGCGCCTAATGTAGAAAGAATGAAACTGCTTGGAGCTGAGGTTGTAAGCGTTAAAAAGGGTTCTATGACGCTTAAAAGTGCTATAAACGAAACCCTGCGTGATTGGGTTAAGAATGTTCAAACAACACATTATATTTTAGGAAGTGCAGTAGGCCCGTATCCCTTTCCTGAGATAGTTAAATATTTTCAGTCTGTTATAGGCAAAGAGGCAAGAAAACAGATAATTGCTCAAAATGGAAATCTGCCGGATTGTGTTGTTGCATGTGTTGGCGGGGGAAGCAATGCAATAGGAATTTTCAGCGGATTTATGGAGGATAAAAATGTTAAA
>JAMOPP010000135.1 GCA_027064405.1 Desulfurellales bacterium | reverse complement strand
AAATAGCTCTTGCCTTTCTTTTTCTTTTTTGCTACAATTTTTAATTATAAAACTGATGACAAAGGATACCAATGAATTACGAGCGTCTTGCACTAAAAAAATTATTAACTGACAAAGATATACGACTGCTGGCTCAATTAAAAGAACAGTTCTTTTTAAGGAAACCCACTCAACTTGTATTCAAAGTTCTAAAAAATTTTTATAATGAGTACGGCAGAATACCGGATGTTGATAGTTTATTGCCTTTTGCTAAACTGAAGTTGGCAGACAATGACTATTCTATAGTGGAAGGTTTAATTGAAGGATTATCAACCGTCAAAATAGATGCAACAAGTGTAGAAATTGTAAAAGGGTTGAAAGAGGCAACCCTACTTAAACACATAGATAATAATATAGAAACATTAGTGACCGCCGCTAAATATAAAAATGTCAAACAGGTGCAGTCTATTATAAAAGAATTAACGCAGGTTGTAGAATATTCTGACAAACTTCCTGTAGATATAAAAGAGGAACAATACACTCCTGGAAGAATTGCAAAAGTTGAAAGCTTTTTAAAATCAATGAGGAATAACGGCGTTTATATTGCAGGCCTGACTTTATATGGTGCTATTACAGGCGGAGGTAAAAGTGTTTTTGCTATGAACCAAGCTATGTTCACTTATGAACAACTACATCAGGACGTATGTTATATAAACTTAGAGCTTCCTAAAGATGAGGTAATAGAAAGAATGTATTGCCACGCAACGGGCGAAGCTTTTGGAAACGTTCACGGAAACACTGACCCGGATAATGTCAAACGTGTAAATGAATGGAAAGATAAATATTTTGACAAGCCGAATAAATTCAAATTAAAATGCGCCCGATATACTGCTTCTGAGTTGTATGAGATTATTAGACAACAAGCAAAAGAGGGTGTGTCATTTTTTGTTATTGATTATTTACAAATCATCGATGCAGACTCTTCTACTGAAGAGTGGAAACAATTAAGAAACCTCGTCAGGGATTTGCATTCCCTTACCATTGAGCTGGGAATTGTTATCCTCACACCTGTCCAGGTAAACGTACTTGATGTTAAAGAAAAGAACAATAATATCCAAGTACAGGCGAGAGGTTCCAAAGAATTGGAAAACAGTGCAACTCTTTTTCTTTTCCAGTGGCAAACCTACGAAGAATATAAAGAAGGTTCTGCTAGAATTTTTACAATCAAAGGCAGAAATGCGCCCCGTCTGACTTATATAGTTGAAACAGATTATAAACATATGACAATCAAAGATACAGGAATAACAATATGATTTTAAAAGATTTGATAATTGAAAAACTAAAAGCGGCAGGTAAACCCATTAAAAAAACAGGTGATAATTTTATAATGACAACCTGTCTTAACCCTAACCACAATGAAAAGCACCCAAGCTTTTCTATTAATTTAGAAAGTGGAAAAGGAAAATGTTTTGCCTGTGGGTTTAGCATAGGAAAAGACTATTGGTTAGACGGGAACCTGGACGAAGAAACTATCGAAGAAATTTCCAGGCTTGCCATTTATAATGAAGTAGAACAAAAGCTCAATTCTAAGAGCGAAAAATATATTTGGGAGGGTGTACTACCTATAAAGTCAGAAAAGCTCTCAGAAGGCTGGAGAGGGCTAAATAAAGGCACAATTGAAAAGCTCGACTTATATATAACAAGAAGAGGTAAATATAAAGACAGAGTTATATTTCCTTTTTATGATAGGGAAGGCAACCTTCTAGGCTT
>JAMOPP010000134.1 GCA_027064405.1 Desulfurellales bacterium | reverse complement strand
TTTCGGTCTCCACTACATCCAGGATCGCTAAGAATGCAAAATTTAAGCCCTAAACCCACTACCTCCGTTCAATTTCCTTGTTGCTTCTTGGAATCGTTCATTTCTTTGTGTCAATAATTGGAGGTAGATCATGGGAATGTTTTTCAGAGGGATCAATTATGGTTTTATTTAATTCGATATTAAGATCGAATAATATACAATCCTGTTCGAAAATATTCGGATATTAATATTAAATGCTAATATAAACATGCGGATGTTTACAATACAATCAGGAGTAAGAATGAACCGACTTGTCAAATTGTTGTTAGTGGGAATTGTTGCAGTCTTTACTGTTAGCGCATTTACTGGATGTAGTGCAATGCATACGGCCGTTAAAAAAAGAAATTTAGATGTTCAGACAAAGATGAGTGATACAGTATTTTTAGACCCTGTTAAACCGTCTGACCGTATTATCTATGTATCTGTCCGAAACACTACGGGGCAAAAAATGGTGATTAAAAATGTTATTAAAAATCTATTGATGCAAAACGGTTATAAAATAACAGATAATCCCGAAGAAGCAAAATTTATGCTTCAAGCAAATGTTCTCAAGCTAGAAAAAACAGATTTAAGAACTGTCAATGCTTATAAAAATTCTGCCTATGGCGCTGCATTAACAGGAGGTGCTGCTGGTGCAGCTATGGGTTCTATGGTAGGGGCCGGTCATGGATACAACGGAAAAGGTGCGCTTGTTGGTGCATTGGCTGGTGCCGCTTTGTCCACAATCGGTGATGCAATGATTGACGACACTTACTACGTGATGGTAACTGACCTTCAGATGAGAGAACGCCCACGTAATGGAGAGGTTATAACTCAAAGTCAAACAACAAATGCCAAACAAGGTACAAGTACATCTTTGAATCAACAAGTTCAGGGTGGTAAAATTGAGTGGAAAACATACAGAACTCGTATTATCAGCACAGCAAACAAGGTTAACCTCAAATTTCAAGAAGCTAAACCAAAACTCGAAGATGAACTAATTAATTCTATTGCCGGCATCTTCGTTGAAGCATAATACACCAACTCATACGGCGGTTCTTTTGTTCTAAACCCAGGATGCTCAAGATTTTGTGTCGCCGGGCAGATCAACACCATTCAAAAAGTGTCACAAGACGGAAAAGATGGCTTTTGGGGCCAAGCCCGAGAGTCATCTTTCCTGTGGGATCCATAACTATAAAAACAGCAAAAGTACCAAGCTTATCAAGCTAGGTCGGTGCGTTCGGGCTCGCCGCTCCTAAAGATCGCAACAACCTTCGAGAAACCCCCTGGATCGTCAAAAAATATCAGAATTCACTTCAGTAACGCCGCCCCAAATCAAATCCTTTTCCTCTACACCCCCGCAAACAGTTACGCTCAATTACCGTGGAAAAATAGGAGGATTTCTCTTAGAGGCGACGTATTGGATCAAATTTCTGATCCGGTGAATCACACACAACTATACATAGGTCTTCCGAAAGACGACACGGACCACTTTGATTATCCAGGGGGTCAAATGATAACAATACGGGACATTAAAAATTCTATCACCATTAAACAAATCTTTTAGTTTTATATTTCCATTTTGCATTTTTATTCCCTTTTTATGCAACGATTGAAGTGAGCTAATAAACTATCCACGGGATAATTTATTAGCTTCTCTGATTTGTTATCTTGTTTAATATATTATCTATTTTATTTTTAATTATAATAAAATTCTTACTTTTTGTTTTGTTGTCAT
>JAMOPP010000133.1 GCA_027064405.1 Desulfurellales bacterium | reverse complement strand
TACAACCGGCTTTGAGAATATGCATACGGATTTTGAAGTTGTGGATAAGAACTTTGTTTATAAAAAAAACGACGAACTTGTTAAAGACAATGTTGAAGATGATATGAGTGTGGTTTTGGAGTTGGATAATAGCCTCTTTGTGCTGTTTGGATGTGCTCATAGGGGAATAATTAACATAATTGACAATGTGGAAAAACGGTTTGGAAAAAAAGTCGTAGGATTTCTCGGTGGCACTCATTTAGGTCCTGCGGGTGATTTGCAAAGAAGAAAAACCATAGATGAGCTTAAAAAAAGGGATTACATAAAAATAATGGGACCATCCCACTGCACAGGAATGCTTATGACTGCTCAGATGTATTGTGAATTTAAAGATAAGGTGATTTTTAACAATGTTGGAACGGTAACCCATATTCAATGATAACCTCTTTTTTATCAATAATTCCGCTATTTCTGGTAATATTTACCGGTTTTTTATTAAGTAGATTTAGGTTTGTTGATTCAAGCCTAATAAAAGCAAATAATAAACTCGTATTTTATATATTTTTACCGGCACTTCTAATAGATAAAATAGCAAGTTCAAGCATTAAAGATATGTTTGATGTAAAAATTCTTATTGTGCTTTATGGAAGCGTTTTGCTCATTTTTATTGTTTCAATTCTTGTCTCTTTAAGTTTAAAGATAGATAAAAAAGATGTAGGAACTGTTGCGATAGGTTCTTTCAGAGGGAATTTTGCATATATGGGTTTACCGGTTGCGTATTACCTTTTTGCAGATGAAGGTATAGTGATTAGCAGTATGCTTATTGCTTTTATAGTGCCTTTTGTGAATATACTCTCCATATTTTCCTTATCACTCTCGTCAAAGGGCGATTATAAAAAGGCTATAATCAACTCCTTTTTGACTCCAATAGTTGTGGCTTCACTTTTGGGAATTATTTTAAGCATATACAGTGTAAAAATTCCGAATATTTTAGAGAAATTTCTAAATCTTTTGTCAGCGCCGGCTTTGACGCTTGCACTGCTTGGGATAGGTGCATCTTTGCAGTTTAAAGAGATAGCAAAAAAACCGTATCTTATGATTTTAAGCAGTTTTTTTAAATTAGTTATGTTGCCTTTTTTCGGTATTATTTTTCTGCATTTTATTCATATAAATTCCGTTTATGCGAGTGTTGTCTTGATTATGCTTGCGTCTCCTGCCGCCACTTTAAATTATATTATGGCTCAGCAGATGGACGGTGATGAGATTTTAGCATCTGCAACTATTTGCTTTTCAACGGTTTTTTCTTTTATAACTTATGGATTTTGGATATACTATTTAAAACACTGTTTTTAAGGAGGAGTTATGTATAGCGTGAATTTTGAATCTAAAAGAGTATTTCCGAGTAAGATTGTATGTATTGCGAGAAATTATGTGGCTCATATAGAAGAATTAAAAAATGAACTACCTTCGGAAATGTCTATATTTATAAAGCCCAATAGCTCTATAAGTGATGAACTTTTTCTGCCTGCTTTTGGAAAATGCCATTATGAAGGTGAGATTACATTCATTATTGAAGACAACAAATTCGCAGGTGTCGGGTTTGGGCTTGATTTAACCTTGCGTGATATTCAAAGCGAATTAAAGAATAAAGGTCTGCCATGGGAAAAAGCGAAGGCGTTCGATAAGGCTGCTGTTTTTAGTGATTTTAAAGAATTCAATGGTGACATTGATAAGCTTGGAATAGAACTGTATATCAACAATAATCTTAGACAAAAAGGTG
>JAMOPP010000132.1 GCA_027064405.1 Desulfurellales bacterium | reverse complement strand
TGTAAACCTCATCTGTTTCGTCGTTATCCTTTAAAACAAGGGTTCTTAAACCATTATCCTTTACAAGGGCATACGCCAAAGCAGAGATGCACATCAATAATATTATCTGATTACGCTGATACAGTAATTATCGGTAACAGGTTCAATAACCCGTTTGGCAAATCTCTCGGCTGAAAGATGGCTATCGAAAGAACCGACCAACACCCTATAAAAGAGATTAGCGTTAACATAACTTTTTCTTATATAAACCCCATTAATTCTATATGAAATTCTATCTTTGTATTTAATGGCATTGTTTAAAATTGAGAATGAGGCAAGTTGCACGGCATATTTAGGCAAATCTTTATTTTCGTCCATATGTTCACTTAACGAGCTATCTAAAAAAGCATCCTTTTTTCTGTAACCCAAGTCTTTATCGGATAAAACCGTAATTCTAACCGGCGCTGTCCCGCTTCCTATCATATCCAAATCTCTTGCTGCAGAATATGTTAAATCGATTATTCTTCCATTCACAAAGGGACCCCTGTCATTTATTCTAACAACCGTTTCTTTTCCGTTTTTTAGATTTTCCACCCTTACATATGTATTGAAAGGCAGAGTCTTATGAGCTGCCGTATAGGCATACATATTGTAAATTTCACCATCAGCCGTCCGCTTTCCGTGAAAATCCTTGCCGTACCAGGAAGCAATACCTTCTTCATAATAACCGGCAGATACGCTATTTTTAACTTTGTAAGGATAGTATCCGTTTCTTATTCTTTCGACAAAACTACCGCTTTTATTTGCAGGAACCGTTGAGCACGAAGCAAGAAAAACAACAAACAGAAATAAAACAGGTATATTTTTAATCCTCATAAATCTTCTCCCTGATAATTTTTTCCAATTCATCAACAGAATATTTATCAACATCAATGGCATCAAAAATATCAATCTTTATTATGCCGGAATTTATTTTTAAAGAATCACTACTTAATATATTTGCAGAACCGCGTATCTTAACAGGAACAATAGGTATATGTTTTTTCTTGGCTATCAAAAGTCCTCCTTTTTTAAAAGCTGTTTTATTCTTTCTTGTTCCTTGAGGGAAAATTGATATAACGGCATTCCCTGTTTCTTGCTTTAATGCCCTCATTAAAGCAAAAGACGATTTTCGTGCATCTTGCCTGTCAATAGGTATTGCCCTTGAAATTCTTAGCGCACTTCCCAAAAGAGGTATCCTAAAAAGCTCTTTTTTCGCAAACCATAAAATGTGAATCTTTGTGCAGTATGATAGGGAAAAAATATCAAAGTAGCTCTCGTGATTTGCCATAATAATAAAGGGCAAGTTTGGGAATTCACCGTTGCATTCAACCTTAACCTTACTCACCGACAATATATCGTTACTCCATTTCTTAACCCACTTTTCATCTTTTGTTAAAATAAATTTGATAGAGCAGTATATGGTTATAAAAATGATTTTTATCCAGATAATTATATTTTTCATAACACAACCCTACAGACAGTTCCCTTTTCAGAGCTTTCCAAATCAAGTTTTCCATTCAATAGATTAACAGCTTTACTCACAATAGAAAGACCAAGCCCCGTCCCGTTTTTCTTTTTTGTATAAAAAGGCTCAAAAATATGTTCAATATCCTTCTTATCTATGCCTTCTCCGTCATCCTTAATCTCAAAAACGGCATTCTTATTCAGTCTATAAACCTTAAATTCAACCTTCTTCTTAGCCGCATCCAAAGCATTTACAATTAAATTTACCACTGCACTTTTCAAAAGATTTTT
>JAMOPP010000131.1 GCA_027064405.1 Desulfurellales bacterium | reverse complement strand
TGAATAATACGACGGGTGAACTTATAAATGACCCTGAGATTATTACAAAGGGTTTGATTTATGAGGAAAAATCACAGAAGCTTATGCATGAGGCTACAATGATGATTAAAAATCTCATAAATCAGAGTGATATAGATATGAAGACCGATGCATACGAGATAAAAAAGAAGATAAGAAAAGCTATGAATAAATTTTTACAGAAAAAGCTTATGAGAAATCCTATGGTGTTGCCCATAATTATGGAAATATGAAAAAGATTAAAGCATTTCCTGTATTTATACTGTTTGTATCCTTAATATTAGCACTTTCTTTTGTTTCCTATAATGTTCAAGATCTATTTTATCCGCATGAACATATTAAAAATTTTATGGGTCTTTTCGGTGCAAAATTATCATCCTTTTTTCTAAGTAGATTCGGTATTGTAAGTGTTTTGGTTCCCATTCTTCTTATTGCATCAGCCATCTCTTACATAAGGAGCAGCGCAAAATTCATAAGAAGCCTTCTGTTTTCACTGTTGTTTCTTTTTTCTGCCGACATTATAGTTTATGCAATGTATGGCATTGATAGAGGGGAATTGATAAAAAGAGGATATTTTATAAGTGGTAGCTTTGGATATATACTTGGTTCTAAGGTTAAGTATTTTCTCGGAGATGTTGGTGTTTTTGTTATAATTATTCCTGTAACTCTGTTTTTTTTATATTTTGGCATAAAGGAATCTTTTGAGTATTTCATTATCTTTTACAACAAGAAGAAGAAAAGTAAAGAGGAAAAAAATTCAGAACATAACGGTATAAGTAAAAAAAAAGTAGAAATAATAGAGAATAATGTTGTTGAAGATAATGTAAAAGAGATAAAAGATAAAAAAAAAGTTGAGACGAACAATTTAGAAAACGAACACGATAAAGAAGAGAAAATACAGCTTGATACGACAGATGATAAACCCTCCATAGATACGCAATTTTTAAATATTAACGATAAGATTGATGTTGTTAAAGATAGTGATAATCAAAAGGGTTATCAGTTTCCGTCTCTTGAGCTTCTTGATGAGCCTGTTAAAATTGAGATGAGAATACAAGAGGACGAGATATACAGAAATGCAAAAATCTTGGAAGAAAAATTGAAGAATTTTGGTGTGGGCGGTTCTGTTGTAAATGTGAGGCCGGGACCTGTTGTTACTATGTATGAATTTAAGCCGCAAGCCGGTATTAAGATAAGTAAGATAGCGAATTTGTACAATGATTTGGCAATGGCTATGAAGGCTATGTCTGTCAGGATTGTTGCTCCTATACCCGGAAAAGCGGTTATAGGCATCGAGATATCAAATCAAGAGCGGCAAACGGTTTATATGAAAGATATACTTTCCTCAAAATCGTTTATTAATTCCTACTCAAAACTTACACTTGCTTACGGTAAAGATATAATAGGAAATTCATTTTCCGCTGATTTGGCAAAAATGCCACATCTTCTAATTGCAGGTGCAACGGGAAGCGGTAAAAGTGTTTCGGTAAATGCTATGATTGTAAGTATTCTGTATAAGGCTACCCCTGATGAGGTTAAATTTGTTATGATAGATCCCAAGATGCTTGAATTGTCAATATATGACGGAATACCCCATATGCTTATGCCGGTTGTTGTTGACCCGAAGGAGGCAAACGGTTCTTTAGCTGCTCTTGTCAGTGAGATGGAGACAAGGTATAGGATTATGAGCGAAGTTGGGGTTAGGAATATTGAAGGATTCAACCAAAGAGCCAAAAAAGGTTCCATAGACTATAATCCTATGCCTTATATTGTTGTTGTGATAGACGAACTTGCCGACTTGATGATGGTATCTGCCAAAAAAGTCGAGGTTCACATAGCAAGACTTGCTCAAATGGCGCGTGCTGCAGGTATTCATATGATTGTTGCAACTCAAAGACCGAGTGTGGATGTTTTGACAGGTTTAATAAAGGCTAATTTTCCCGCAAGGATTTCTTTTAAGGTTTCTTCAAAGATAGATTCGAGAACAATTCTTGATGCTCAGGGAGCTGAGGCTCTTCTTGGAAAAGGCGATATGCTTTTTTTACAGCCGGGGACATCCTCTTTCACAAGAATACACGGGGCATTTATTTCAGATGATGAAATAAAAAATGTTACCGATTTTGTTAAAACTCAAGGAGCACCGGAGTATAACGAAGAGTTGATTAATGCAACAAAAGAGGCAAGCGGTATAAATGAGGATGAAGAGTTTGAAACAGACGATATGTTTGATAAAGCTCTTGATATAATTAAGGAGGGAGGCAATCCTACAATATCTTATCTTCAAAGAAGGTTAAAAATAGGTTACAATAGATCGGCAAGAATTGTTGAACAGATGGAAAAAAAGGGTATACTCTCAAAGCCGGATGAACGGGGGAAAAGAGAAGTTTTATTTTAGTGGATTTTTTCTGCCGTATTTGTTAAAAAGTAAATTGTGTTTTAGTCTTATGTATTTTGAATACACTTTCGGAGGTTTTCTATGGCTGTCATCGTCCAAAAATATGGTGGAACATCTGTTGGAAGTGTTGAGCGTATAAAAATTGTTGCTCAGCACATTAAAGATACGAAAGAAAAAGGTAATAAAGTTATTGCTATAGTTTCCGCCATGTCGGGAGAAACGGATAGATTGATAAATATATCCAAAGAGCTTTCATCGGCTCCGAGCGAAAGGGAAATGGATTTACTGTTATCGAGCGGTGAAAGGGTTTCGAGTGCTCTTGTTGCAATAAGATTGAACAGTATAGGAACTAAAGCTATTGCTATGACAGGAAGGCAGTGCGGTATTGTGACTGATTCGGTTCACACAAAAGCAAGAATTAGAACTATTAATGTTGATGAACTTAAAAAACATTTGGATAATGATGAAGTGATAATAGTAGCGGGTTTTCAAGGTATCTCTGAAACTAACGGTGATGTAACAACACTTGGTAGGGGTGGTTCCGATACTACTGCTGTTGCGATAGCTGCTGCGGTTAAAGCCGATGTATGTGAAATTTATACTGATGTTGATGGAATTTATACGGCTGATCCGAGAGTTGTGAAAAATGCAAAAAAACTTGATAAGATAAGTTATTGTGAGATGATGGAACTTGCAAGTTTGGGCGCAAAGGTTTTGCAGATTCGCTCTGTTGAATTTGGAATGAAATACAATGTTCCTATAATGGTAGTTTCGAGTTTTACATTTAATCCGGGTACTTTGGTGACTAAGGAGGATGAAAATATGGAAAAAATTCTGGTTTCTGGTGTTGCTCATGATAAAAATCAAGTAAGATTGAAGATAAGTAATGTTAAAGATTCGCCCGGTATGGCTTCTAAAATTTTTAATACAATAGCTAAGAATAACATTAATGTCGATGTTATAGTGCAGAATGTCAGCAATGAAAATAATACTACCGATATATCCTTTACCGTAACAAAAGAGGATGCCGATAAAGCTTACAATCTTCTTCAGAACCTTGCAAAAGAGGTTAAATCCGGCGATGTGAGTATTAATAAGGACATAGCGAAGGTATCTATTGTCGGCGTAGGTATGAGGGCTCATCCCGGTGTTGCCTCAACAATGTTTGAGGCTCTTGCAAAAGAGGGTATAAATATAAGAGCTATATCAACATCTGAAATAAAAGTGTCCTGTATAATTGATGAAAAATATACGGAACTTGCCGTAAGAGCGTTGCATGACGCTTTTGGACTCGGGGAATAGTTGTTTAATAAACGAAACCTGGTTTTTTAATGTATTGGAGTAGTTTATGTTTGTTTTAGATTTTGAAAAGCCTATATATGATATAGAAGAGAGGATTAATTCATTGAAGCATATGGCAGAGGAGAAGGGTATCGATGTTTTGGAAGAAATTGAGGTGCTTGAGAATAAAAAGAACAGTATTTTGGAAGAAGAGTTTAAT
The DNA here is from genome assembly GCA_027064405.1 of Desulfurellales bacterium. GTDB lineage: Bacteria > Campylobacterota_A > Desulfurellia > Desulfurellales > Hippeaceae > JAMOPP01. Next base: position 5,638 of record JAMOPP010000131.1, on the reverse strand, counting down.
AATCTTTCGATAGACAAGGTAATAAAACTTGCAAGACATCCGAATAGACCTTATACACTTGATTATATTAAATATATTGTAAATGATTTTACCGAGATTCACGGAGATCGTGTTTTTGCGGATGATAAAGCAATTATAACCGGATTCGGATATATTGATAATCAAAAGGTTGCTGTTTTGGGTCATCAAAAAGGCAAAAATACGAAAGATAACCTTTATAGAAATTTTGGTATGTCAAATCCGGAAGGATACAGAAAAACACAACGGGTTATGAAACTTGCGCAGAAATTTAATATACCCATAGTTACATTTGTAGATACTCCCGGTGCTTATCCGGGTATAGGTGCAGAAGAGAGAGGTCAGTCTGAAGCTATTGCAAGAAATCTTTACACTATGTTTGAAACAGAGGTTCCCATTATAGTTACAATAACAGGAGAAGGTGGAAGCGGTGGAGCGCTTGCAATATCAGGTGGTGATGTTGTAGGTATGCTTGAATTCTCAATCTATGGCGTCATATCTCCTGAAGGCTGTTCTTCAATTCTCTGGAGGGATGTCAGCCACTCTATAGATGCCGCAAATGCTATGAAAATTGGCGCAAAAGATTTGTATAAACTTGGAGTTATAGATGAAATAATAAAGGAGCCTCTTGGCGGAGCTCATAGAAATTATGAAGAGGCGGCTTTGAATGTTAAAAAATTTATAGTAAAAAATTTAAATGAGCTTACGAAATTAAAAAAGAGTGCTCTTTTAGAAAGAAGATGGAGAAAATGGAGAAATATGACAACCCAGCTACTGTAAAAGAGCTTGACAATTTAAGAGACAATATAAGTAGTATCGATAAAGAGATAATAAGATTATTGGAAAAGAGGGCCGGATTTGTCAAAGATGTCGGTAGAATAAAAAGAGAAAATAAAATACCCTTTTATTCTCCGGATAGAGAAACAAAAATATATAATATGATTAATAAATTTGCCACGGGTGAATTTCCGCAAAAGAGTTTAAGGGCTATCTTTAGAGAGATAATGAGTGCCTCGATAAGATTGGAGGAGCCTCTAACCATAAGTTACTTAGGTCCTGAAGCCACATTTACACATCAGGCTGCAATGGAAAGATTTGGTATGTCTTTGCATTATACACCTGAGGAATCCATAGAGGATGTTTTTATGGATGTTGAGCAGGAAAGGGCGGACTTCGGTGTTGTGCCTATAGAAAATTCAACGGAGGGCGTTGTAAACTACACCCTCGATATGTTTGTTACCTCATCCGTAAAAATAGTGTCTGAGATTATTATAGATATAAAGCATAGTCTGCTATCCAAATCGACCTCTTTAAGTGACATAAAAACAATATATTCGCATCCTAATGCACTCGGGCAGTGCAAGGGATGGATAAAAAAACATCTACCCAATGTTTATCTTTTTGAGACAACCTCAACGGCAAAGGCTGCCAAAATTGCAGAGCAGGATTCTTCCACAGCGGCAATAGCATCTTTGGCTGCGAGCAACATATACGCTTTAAATATACTTGCAAGCGGAATAGAAGATAAAATAAATAACATTACAAGATTTCTTGTTATAGGAAAAGAGATACCGAAAAAAAGCGGTGACGACAAAACATCTTTTATGTTTTCCATAAAGGATAAAGTGGGTGCATTGTATCAGATTTTGGAGCCTTTTTATAAGAGGAACATTAATCTTACAAGAATAGAATCAAGACCGTCTAAGGAAAAAAATTGGTCTTATATGTTTTATGTGGATGTAGATGGACACATAGATGATGAAATTATCAAAAACTCACTCGAAGAGGTTAAAAATTTTACTGTATTTTTGAAAATATTAGGCTCCTACCCCAAAAGTCCAAGAAGCTAATCTAATATTTCTTTACATTTTGCTATTAAAAATATATCAATATAATGTTTTTTGAAAAATGGAGGAAGTATGAAACCCTACTTTTTGGGCGTGGTCGGATATTCCGGAAGTGGAAAAACAACCTTACTCGAAAAACTTATAAGAAGATTCCATAGAGAAGGTTTTAGTGTAGGTGCGCTAAAACACGATGCACATTCATTTGAAATAGATTATCCGGGCAAGGATTCGTATAGATTAAAGCATGCAGGAGCAAAAAGAATACTTTTATCCTCAAAAGAGAAGTTTGCGCTTGTTGAAGATAGGGATAAGGAAAAACCGTTTGAAGATGTAAAAAAGATGTTTTTAGATTGCGATATAGTGTTTATTGAAGGATATAAACTTGAAGATATAGATAAAATCGAAGTGCACAGAAAAGAAACAAGACACAATTACCTGTTTGAATCGCAAATTAAAAATATTATTTTGCTGGCAACGGATGAAATGGATAAGGATACAGAGTTACACAAGTGTTTCATTGATGATATTGAGTGTATTACCGAATTTATAAAGGAACGAATGCAGGCGGGATGAATATACTGCAAGTTGAGTCTGCCTCAAATTTTTCAGGTGGCGTGAATCAGATGATACTGAATTCCATTGAACTTAGAAAAAGAGGGCATAAGGTTTTTATTGCCTGTGTAAAAGATTCTCCGGCATATAAGGTTTTAGCAAAAGAAGGGTTTGAAATAGTCGAAATAGATGAAGAAAAACCTTTGAGTTCTGCAAAAATTATCAGAAAATTTCTAAAAAAAAACAGTATTGATATTGTTCACACCAATCATTCGAAAGGCCATAAAATAGGTTTGTATGCACTTTTGTTCAGAAAAAAAGAAAAACTTGTAGTTCAAAGGAGCGTTTTATTTCCTACAACTAATGTTTTTAAGTATCTAAATCCGAGGATTAACAAGTTTATTGCAAATTCTCAAGCTGTTAAAGATGTTATGGTTAGACATTTTGTAAAAAAGAGTAAGATAAGTGTTATCTACAGTGCTACCGATAAGAATCAATTTTTAGATTTTGATAGAGATAGTATTAGGCAAAAATTGGATTTTAAAGATAAATTTGTTTTTGGAATTGTGGGTAACTATTCGGAGTATAAAGGTCACGATTTGCTTCTTTCCGCTTTTGCAGATTTAAATAAAAATAACGCTATGCTTGTTATGATAGGGAAAGATACGGAGAAACTCAGTGATAAAGTTAATAAACTCGGAATAAAAGATAGTGTGAAAATTCTAAGTTTTAGAAAAGATGCAAAGAGAATTATGAAGGGATTTGATTTTCTTGTGATTCCGTCTTTTAAAGAGAGTTTTCCTAATGTTGCAATCGAGGCTTTTTTTATGAAGGTTCCTGTTATCGGGACTAAGGTGGGCGGAATTCCTGAACTTCTTTCTGATAACAGGGGTATTTTGTGCGATTCCAATGTTGAGTCGTTGCACAATGCCCTTTTATCCGCACTTGTAGCGGATAAAGATAAAATTATTAATAATGCGTATGGTTTTGCCTGTAAAAATTTAACCATAAAAAACAAGGTTGACAAACTCGAAAAACTCTATATGGATTTGGTCGTATGAATTTCTTATATAAATTTTTAAAAATTTTGCCAAAGTGTGTTGTGTTGATTTTTTTTGATTTTGTTGCGATTATTCTTTACCTTATTCTTAAAAAAAGAAGGGTTATGGCTGAAGAGAATATCAAAAAAGCAATAGGTGGGCATTATAAAAGAACGGCATTAAAAACCTATCTCTATTTTGCAAAAATGGTTACGGAGAGTATTAAATATGTAGGCAATGAAAAATTTTTAAGAAAACATCTTAGTATAGAAGGCATAGAAAATTATAATTATGCAAAATCTCTAAATAAGGGTGTTATAGCTGCGCTTGCACATTTCGGTAATTGGGAGATGATGACCTGTGTATCTTTTATTCTAAAAGAAAGAATTAATATAATGGTTAGGCCTCTTGATAATAAAAAACTTGATGAAATAGTTGAAACAGCAAGAGAATCCTGTGGAGGTAATGTTATTTCATCGAGAGAGAGCGCTTTCAAAATTTTTAGACTTCTTAAAAAAAATGAAACCATAGGGATTTTAATAGATCAGGCAGGAAACGAAGATTCTTTAAGAATAGATTTTTTTAAAAGAAAGGCGAGGGTAAATAAATCTATTGCTCTTTTTTCATACAAACTTGGCACGCCCATTGTTCCTGCTTATATGAAAGAGGAAAACGGGAATTATATTGTTGTGTTTGAAGAGCCTATTATCTGTGAACGGACGGATAATTACAAAAAGGATATAGAAAATACAATGATAAAGATTTATAGCAGATTCGAGGAGTGGATTAAAAATTCACCCGAAAAATACCTATGGATGCACAACAGATGGAAGTGAGGGCTGTATTTTTAGATAGAGACGGAACAATCATAGAAGATGTAAATTATTTAAATAAAATAGAGGATATTAAACTTCTTCCCTATGCAAAAGAGGGTTTAACCTTGTTGAAAAATAATGGCTTTAAACTTGTGGTTGTTACAAATCAATCCGGTATAGGCAGGGGATATTTTAGCGAAGAGTTTGTTAATAAATCTCATACAATCATAGATTCAATGCTCGGTAATATTATAGATAAGTTTTATTTTTGCCCCCACACGCCTTACGATAACTGCTTGTGCAGGAAACCAAAAACGGGAATGATTGATGAGGCTGTTAAAGATTTAAAGATAGATATTACAAAATCTTTTGTTATCGGTGACAAAGAAAGCGATATAGAGCTTGGTTTGAATGCAGGTATAACGCCAATTCTTGTGGAAACGGGATATGGTAAAGATGTAAAAAATAAAACAAAAGCCGCAAAGGTTTTTAATAACTTATACGAGGTGGCTAAATGGATTTGCCGAAAGGATTTTACGGAGTAACTGACGAGAAATACGGTTCTATAAAATCTGCCGAAAAATTGATAGATTTTGGTGTGAAGATAATTCAATACAGATGTAAATATAAAACGGACAGAGAAAAATATGAAGAGGCAAAAAAGATAAAGGATATGATAGGGAATAAGGATATTCTCTACATAATAGATGACAGGGTTGATTTGGCTTTAATTGTAAAGGCTGACGGCGTGCATGTCGGAGATAGAGATATTCCTGTTTGTGAAATAAGAAAAATAGTGCCGAAAGATTTTATTTTGGGACTTAGCACCCACACTATAAGCGATGTTTTAAATGCCGACTGCTGTGACTATATAGGCGTCGGACCTCTGTTTTATACAACAACGAAAAATGACGCCTACAATCCTCTTGGCATTGAAACAGCTATGAAAATGGTTGAGGCTTCAAAGTGCCCTGCATATCTTATAGGCGGAATAAAACTTGAAAATATGAAAGATGTGAAAAATATAAAAGCTGACGGCTTTGTGAGCGTGTCTGATGTTTTGTATAATGACGATAAACATTTTCAAAGGATGGTTAGTGTATGGAACAGTTGATTGATAAATTTGGTAGGAAAATAGATTATATAAGGATTTCTGTGACTGATAGGTGTAATTTCAGATGTGTTTACTGTATGCCACAGCAGGGTATAAAATGGCAGCCTATGGAAAACATTTTAACCTATGAAGATATTGCTTTTTTTATGGAAGCTGCAAGCGAGCTTGGCATTTCTAAGGTAAAGCTTACGGGAGGCGAGCCTCTTGCAAGAAAATATCCGGACAATCTTGTTTTTATGCTTAAACAGATAA
>JAMOPP010000130.1 GCA_027064405.1 Desulfurellales bacterium | reverse complement strand
AGCCTGTTTGACACTGTTTTTTGTATCCGTTTTTTTGTTTACTGTCTTGGATATCGCTTCGTCTTTAGAATTTTTATTCTCGCCTTTTGCTGAGGTTTTTCCATTTTTTAATTTTTTATGCTGAAGGTTAGAACATAGAGTTGCAAGAAACTCATTATCGATATTTTTTATATTTTTAACTTTATGTTTTTTGAGTAAAGTTTTTTTATTCGTATCAGCATCTAAATTTAGAGCGCCTTTTTTTACATCTTTATTATCCTTAGATTTATCTGTTTTTGCCTGCACCATAGCTGTTTTAAATAAATCTGCATTTTTATTTTTTGCCGGAGATTTTTTACTTGATAACATCTTAGAAGATGTTATATTTTCAGTTGAGGCGGTTTTAATCATATTTACCCCTTAAAAAATTTTCTATTGCGTAATTAGCAAAACTTATTCCAAAGGAGGTTTTTTATGAAACTATCTACTGCAAATCAGATGAAAAATATGGACAAACAGGCTGTTGAACACGGAATACCCGATATAGTTTTAATGGAAAATGCAGCCATAAAATCTTTTAATGAATTATTAAAACATTACAAGGATATAAAAAATAAAAAGTCTGTGGTTTTTGTAGGAGGTGGCAACAACGGAGGAGATGCACTCACAATCTCAAGACACCTATATAACAACGGCTCAAAAGTTTTTATATACATCCTCACATCGGAAGAAAAACTAAAGGGCAGTCCGAGAATCAACTTTGATATAATAAGAAATATGCAAATACCGTATCAATTTGTGCAAAACGAAAGTGATTTTAATGTAGGTCTGATACAAAACTGCGACATTATAATAGACGGTATATTTGGAACGGGATTAACAAGGGCTGTTGAAGGAAATTTTAAAAAGGCTATAGAACTGATAAACAGCTCAAGTGCGTTTAAATTAAGTATAGATATACCTTCAGGGGTTCAGGCAGACACAGGTAAGGTTCTTGGAATAGCCGTAAAGGCAGACCTTGTGCCAACATTTGCTTTGGCAAAACCCGCTCATTTTTTATATCCGGCACGAGAGTATTCAAAAGAGACAGTTGTCGTTGATATATCAACACCAAGACAAATTATAGAAGATTTTGATGCCGATTTCTATTCCATTGAAACTAAAGATATACATCTAAAAAAAAGAGCGTTGACTTCACATAAAGGTTCTTTTGGTCACCTTGCTATTATAGGCGGATCTTTAGGAAAATCAGGAGCGGTAATGATGTCATCTATGGCGGCTTTAAGAACAGGTGCGGGACTTGTTAGTGCCGTAATACCAAAATCCATAAACTGCGCTTTTGAGTCCAATATACTTGAAGCTATGAGCTATCCGGTGGAAGAAAAAAACGGTTTTATATCAAAAAATGCAAAAGAAAACATAATTAATTTTGTAAAAGATAAAGATGTCATAGCGCTTGGTATGGGTCTTGGTGTAACTGCCGATACACAATACATAACAGAAGAGGTTTTAAAATTAGACAAACCTGTTCTGATTGATGCAGACGGCATAAACTGCATATCAAAAAATTTAGATATTCTAAAAACAAGAAAAAATGCAACGATACTGACACCTCACCCTAAAGAGTTCTCAAGATTAACAGGACGAACCACAACAGAGGTATTAAAAAACAGAGTAGAGATTATTAAAAATTTTGCGATAGAATACGGTGTAATAGTGGTTTTAAAAATGGCGGATACGCTAATATGCGATACTAACGGTAAAATATACATAAATACAACAGGTAATCCTGCCCTTGCTACAGGTGGAAGCGGTGATGTTTTAAGCGGAATA
>JAMOPP010000129.1 GCA_027064405.1 Desulfurellales bacterium | reverse complement strand
CCGCTTCCTCAAACTATGTTGATACCTTTCAAAATCATATAGATGAGATTAATAATACTATAAATAACTCAGAAATAGATGTCGATGGATTAAGTAAAAGACTGATTTCCATTGCTATAAAGATAAAAGATACCACCGTGAATATGAAAGCGGAATTAAAAAAATCTCAAGAGAAACTTGAAGAATCGAGGGATGCAATAGAAAGACTTAAGTCTCAATTGAACGAAGCTCAACAAAATCTTATCATCGACCCTTTAACTTCGGCATACAATAGAAGAGGAATGGTGCATTTTATGCAGGTGGAAATAGAGCGTTCATTGAGATACAAACAACCCTTTTCCATCATTATGTCCGACTTGGACCATTTCAGTAATGTAAATAATACCTATGGTCATGTTGTGGGAGATGTAGTTTTAAAAAAATTTTGCTCAACAGCGAAAAGCGTAATTAGAAGCGTTGATATACTAACAAGATATGGTGGCGAAGAATTTGTTATTATTTTGCCAAATTCCGACTTGGAAAATGCTTACTTTGTAGCTGAAAAAATAAGAGATGCCGTAGAAAAGTTGAAATTTAAATACAAAGAAACTGTCTTTTCCATAACTTCAAGTTTCGGCGTTGCCGAATTTAAAGAAAGCGACAGTATTAAGAGCCTTATCCAGAGAAGCGATAAAGCCTTGTATAAAGCCAAAGAAAAAAGAAACTGTACCGTAAAGGATGGTGATTAATATGAATGATACAAGAATCGCAAAGTTAAAAGAAAAAATTAAAGAAGCAGAAGCTGAATCGGTTGTCTTATTTTCTCAAAAAGATATTTTTTATTTTACGCAGGTAGATGCTGAGGGCGTCTTGGTTGTTACGCTTCAAGATGTAAAGTTATTTGTCAGTCCGCTATATTACGAACAATCCGTAAAAGCATTAGAAAGCAATGTAGTATTGTCTATGCACGGGCTTGAAGATGTTAAAAAATATTTAAAAAAAGAAGGGGTGCATTCTATTGCTATAGACTTAGTTCACAGCACCGCAGGACAATATCTTATTTTTGCTGACGAATTTGAGGTGAAAGATTTTAGCAATGTCACCCTGCTTTTAAGAATGATAAAAGATAAAGAAGAGATAAAAAGTATAAAAAGAGCGGCTTTTACTGCACGAAATGCCTTTATGAAGGTTTTCCCGTACATTAAAATCGGTATGAGTGAAAAAGAAATCGCAGATGATTTAACTTATCAGATAAGAAAAGCAGGAGCCCAAAAAGAATCCTTTGAAACAATAGTTGCAGCCGGTGAAAATGCTGCATATCCTCATCATATTCCGACCGATAAAAAAGTTCAAAACGGCGAATTTCTTATGATAGATTTTGGCGTTTTGTTGGATGGATACAATTCGGATAACACATTTACTTTTTTAATGGGCGATAGAGATCCGGATATGAAACACTATTTTAATGCCGTATTCTATGCTCAGCTTTATGCAACCGAAATGATAATACCGGGTGTTACAAAGGTTAAAGAAATTGAAGAAAGGGCAAGAAAGGAGCTTAAAAAGTACAACTTAGACGAATATTTTATTCATTCACTGGGTCATGGTGTCGGACTTGATGTTCATGAATTTCCTTATATTAATTTAAAAAATGATATGATAGTTCAGCCCGGTATGATTTTTACAATTGAGCCGGGAATATATATGCCGGGGAAACTTGGAATAAGACTTGAAAATATGATATTGGTTAAAGAAAACGATGTTGAAGTAATTGCCTTTACGCCGCTAATGGAGGCTATTTAAGTGTAAATTATGTTTTTATATATGAGCTTTATATTTCGGAATTTCTTAAAACAACTCTAAAAAAATAACAATATTTCTGTAGTTGATACTGAAATAGTAAAAAATTTGGGTCTTTATGAGGGTACAAAAATAATAAGCAAAAATGAATCTGTAAAATTATCTCAAGAATTAAAAGATATTATTGGAAATAATCTTAAAGAGTTTGTGCTAACAAATTAATCAACTTGGTTCTAACTCTATTTTCCGCATTCCTGATTAGGAAGGCATACCGAGCCTGTGGAAAATTGCATATTAAAGTCTTCTAATGATTTAAATCCACTACATGGCTCTTTTCTCAAAATGGAAATCTCCTGATAAAGCGATGATGCTGTCTGCTCTCCCACAAGCCGTGCAACTTCTTTTCCTTTTTTATTAAAAAATATAAAAGTCGGCACTCCTATAATTCTATATTTCTTAACATAAAGCAGATTATTAGGTTCTGAAATATCTATTTTTTTAAGCTCAATTTTATTATTTTGACATCTGTTAAAAATAGAACTTACGATAGGTTCCATAGATTTGCAAATATGACACTTTTTGGAATAAAATTCTATCATTGTTGGCAAATTTTTGCTTGATTTTATTACAGAAATATTAGTTAAATTTTTCTTGTTAGAAACCGTATTGTTTTCAGACGGCATTGCATTTAATATTACATAAACGGACATTACAAGAAGAAATATGCCAGTTATCTTCTCGAACACAGGGATAAGTTTATTAAATCTCTTTAATACAGAACTGCTTTTATCAGCGAATAAAGCTGTAATTAAAAAAGGTACGGCAAAGCCGGTACCGTAAATAGAAAGTAGCAACATACCTTTTATTGGATTTATAGTTGCAGTTGCTGTATAAGTTAATATAGAACCAAGAATAGGTCCAATACATGGCGACCATCCCGAACCAAAGATTACACCCATAAAAAAAGCATTTAGAAAACCTATTTTTGTTTGAATTTTAGAGTTTATTTTTACAGTTCTGTTTAAAATAGGAATTTGAATAATATTAAGAAATTCTAAACCGAAAATAAGGATTACAATACCGCCGAAAATCATTATTTGAGTATGATAACTCTTTAAAATCCCTCCAATACCGGAAAACAACGCTCCAAGAATTGAAAAAACAAGAATAAATCCAAAAGAAAATGCAACGCCTTTTAGAAAAATAGTTAAATTATTATTTTTACTGTTATTATTTCTTCCTCCTGCAAGAACTAAAAGATATATGGGAATGAGGGGCAAAACACATGGTGTAAAGAAAGTTAAAAATCCTGCTGTAAAAATAGAAAATAGGGTTAAATTCATCAGTCCTCCTTAAACAGCGGTTTATATCATAAAATTATTTTCAAAACAACTTGACTTTATAAAACCACTGCGTAGTAATGCGATAACAGGTATTTTACTTAGAAAGCATATAATTTTATTTTATTAAAAATTCTATGGGATATGTGGCAGATTATTGACAATACCCATAATTAAATTGACATAAGTGCTATTTTAAATATAATTTTTTCAGGCTTGCCGAAATGGCGGAATTGGTAGACGCGCTAGATTCAGGTTCTAGTGAGCTCTTGGCTCATAGGGGTTCGAGTCCCCTTTTCGGCACCAATTTGGCAAAAGGAGGATAATAGTGAATTCAAAAGAAACTTTTCTTTTTACATCCGAATCAGTTACAGAAGGCCATCCTGATAAAATGGCAGACCAGATTTCCGATTCTATTTTGGATGCCATTATTTCGCAGGATAAAAACTGCAGGGTTGCATGCGAAACAATGCTTACAACGGGAATGGCTTTTATTGCAGGAGAAATATCAACCGATACCTATGTTGAAATACCTGAAGTTGTTAGAAAAACAATAAAAGAAATAGGCTACACAGACGCCGATTACGGTATTGACTACAAATCTTGTGCAGTGCTTACATCCATAGATAAGCAGTCGCCGGACATAGCTATGGGAGTTGAACAGGGTGAAGAAATAGGAGCCGGAGATCAGGGCATGATGTTTGGATATGCTACTGATGAAACCAAAGAATATATGCCGCTTACAATATTATTGTCACATAAACTTGCAAAAAGGTTATCAGATGTGAGAAAACAGGGATTGTTACCCTATCTAAGGCCGGATGGTAAAACTCAAGTTACAATAAGATATAACGGTTTTATTCCTGAAAAAGTTACAGCTATTGTTATATCGGCTCAGCACGACCCAGATATAGAGCTGGAAAAATTGAGAAAAGATATAGTTAAGAATGTTATAGAATACATAATACCAAGAGATATGTGGGATAGCGATATAAAGATTTACATTAATCCTACCGGAAGATTTGTAATGGGTGGACCGTATGCAGATGCCGGTTTAACGGGAAGAAAAATAGTAGTGGATACATATGGCGGAATTAGTGCTCACGGCGGAGGGGCATTTTCAGGAAAGGATCCTACGAAGGTTGATAGATCAGGTGCATATATGGCTCGTTATATAGCCAAAAATATGGTTGCTGCGGAACTTGCAAAACGGTGCGAAGTGCAGCTTGCATACGCTATTGGCGTTAAAGAACCAGTAAGTATAATGCTTCATACATACGGAACGGGCAAGCTACCGAAAGAGGATATGAAAAAACTTATTACAGACAATTTTGATTTAACACCAAAGGGCATAATTACAACGCTTGACTTATTGAGACCTATTTACAAAAAAACTGCAGCATACGGACATTTTGGGCGAGAAGACGCCGATTTTACATGGGAAAAAACCGATAAAGCAGATATTTTAAAAAAACAGGCAGGAGTATAAAATGGATTATGATATAAAAGATATTAATCTTTCAGAAGCTGGTAAAAATAGAATGGACTGGGCATTTAAAAGTATGCCGGTTCTTGATTTAATACAAAAAAGATTTAAAAAGGAACAGCCCCTAAAGGGTAAAACCATAGGCGCATGCCTTCATGTAACAACGGAAACGGCAAATTTGGCAGTTACTCTAAAACAAGGAGGAGCTGATGTTTATCTTTGCGCATCCAATCCTTTGTCAACTCAAGATGATGTGGCTGCTGCTTTGGTGAAATATTATGATATACCGGTTTATGCTATAAAGGGAGAGGATAGAGACACATATTATAAACATTTGAATTCCGTACTTGATAAGAATCCTCAAATTACTATGGATGATGGTGCCGATCTCGTCTCTTTATTGCATTCAGACAGAAAAGATATGGTAAAAAATATTATGGGTTCAACGGAAGAAACAACAACGGGTGTAATAAGATTAAAAAGCATGGAAAAAGATAATGTTCTGCTGTTTCCGGTTATTGCGGTTAACGACGCAAATACAAAACATTTATTTGATAATAGATACGGGACGGGACAATCAACCCTTGACGGCATAATAAGAGCAACAAATAGACTGATAGCCGGTTCTGTATTTGTAGTTTCAGGCTATGGATGGTGCGGAAAAGGTTTGGCTGATAGGGCTAAAGGTATGGGTGCAAATGTTGTAGTAACGGAGGTTGATCCTTTAATGGCACTTGAAGCTGTAATGGACGGTTTTAGGGTAATGCCTATGGCTGAAGCAGCGAAAATAGGTGATTTCTTCTGCACGGTAAGCGGTGATATGCATGTTTTAAGAAAAGAGCATTTTGAGGTTATGAAAGATGGTGCAATCGTTGCCAATTCAGGTCATTTTGATGTGGAGATAGATGTTAAAGGACTTAAGGAAATTGCTGTAAAACAGACGGATATTAGAGAATATGTCAGAGAATACGAGTTGCCTAAGGGAAATAGAGTCTATCTTCTTGCTGAAGGCAGACTGGTTAATTTATCGGCGGCAGAGGGTCACCCTTCGGCTGTTATGGATATGAGTTTTGCAAATCAGGCTTTGTCTGCCGAATATATAATAAACAATGCAGATAAACTTGAAAATAAGGTATATAGTGTGCCAAAAGATATAGATAATAATATTGCAAAACTAAAACTTGAGAGTCTGAATGTCGATATAGATACACTAACTGCCGAACAGGAAAAATATTTATCAAGCTGGACGGTAGGAACTTAAATTTTTTTTAGAAGGTGCTGTAATGAAAGAAAAGATTTTAGAAAGTTTGAAGAAGGTTTTTTACCCGGGTAAAACTCACAGCGTTGTCAAGGAAGGTATTATTAATGATATTGAGTTTAAAGATGGAAAGGCACTCATAAAGATAAAAACTAAAGAACAGAATCAGGCTGTTATAGATGTTTTTAAAAAAAGTATTCCTTTAGCCGCAAAAAGCGTTGAGGGAGTCAATGATGTCGAGATTGAAATTGAAAAAGTGGTTGAAAAAAAAGAAAAAGTGTCAAACATTAAGTATGTGATAGCTACAACAAGCGGTAAGGGCGGAGTTGGAAAATCTACCGTAAGTGTTAATTTGGCTCTAACTCTTGCAAAATTGGGTTTTAAAGTAGGATTGCTTGATGCTGACATTTATGGGCCGAATATTCCTGTTATGATGGGAATAGAAGGCATACCGGTTCAAATAGATAAAGAGCATAAAGATAAAATTTTGCCGACAGAGAAATATGGCATAAAAATTATATCAATAGGCAATATGATTCCAAAAGATGCTGCAATTATCTGGAGAGGACCTCTGATAAATCAAGCTATAAAACAATTTTTAGATGATGTTACTTGGGGAGATTTGGATTTTTTAATAGTTGATCTACCGCCCGGAACGGGGGATGCTCAAATAACTCTTGCACAGGAAACAAAGGTTTCCGGAGGAATAATAGTTATCACACCTCAGAATGTTGCCTTGAGCGATGCTATGAAAGCCAATGATTTCTTCAAAAAATTGAAAATACCCGTACTTGGCGTTATTGAAAATATGAGCTATTTTATTTGTCCCAAATGTGGAGAAAGAACGCATATTTTCTCTCACGGTGGAGGTAAAAAATTTGCTACTGAAAATTCTTTGCCGTTTTTGGGTGAGATACCCATAGATGTGGCTATAAGAGAAGGTGGAGATACAGGAAACGCTATTGTTGTGGCAAATCCAACATCCGCTGTATCCAAAGCATTTGAAGATGCCGCAAGAAACATAGTGGAAAAAGTAAAAATATTGAACGGTTAAACCTATCTAACATAGAGATTTCTTAACTTATAATTAAGGAGGATTAAATGAGAGTTTTTGACCTTTTTAGAAAGTCTCCTTTTGCTGCACTTGCAGAAATGATGAAAGAGGTTATGGAGTGCACAAATAGAATACCTAAGATCTATGATGCTTTTTTAAATGCAGATAAAGAAAATATTGAGCTATTGGCTAAGGAAATATCAGACCACGAATATAAAACCGATATCATAAAGAACGAAATAAGACAAAGTCTTCCAAAAAGCATTTTTATGCCTGTTGCAAGGGGAGATATACTTCAAATTGTAACCTCTATGGATGCCATAGCTGACAAATCCGAAGATGTCGGTGTCCTGATGACATTTAAAGATATCAAAGTGCCTGAAAATACTAAAGGTCAACTTAAAGAATTTGCATCGAATATTGTTGATGTTGTAAATCTTGCAAAAGATGTTATAATTGAACTTGATACTCTCAGAGCTGCAAGTTTTGCCGGACCGGAAACCAAGACTGTATCGGATTTGCTCGATAAGGTTAATCAGGCTGAACACAATACGGATAAACTACAATATGCACTTACAAAAGAAATACTAAATTCCAAAGAGAATCTTGACTGTGCCTCTTTGGTTCTATGGCTAAAAATTCTTGAAGCTACAGGCGATATAGCGAATGCAGCAGAAAAAATGAGTAACAGAATAAGACTTATAATATCTCAATAAGGGGTTTATTTTGGTATGCATATTACAATTATAGTTATCTTAGCCGCTTTATTTGGTTTCTATATGGCATGGAATATAGGGGCAAATGATGTGGCAAACGCCATGGGAACAAGCGTGGGTGCAAGAAGTGTAACATTAAGACAAGCTATATTAATAGCGGCTGTGTTTGAGTTTTCCGGCGCTGTCCTTGTAGGTAGTCATGTTAGTATGACTATTGCAAAAGGCATAGTTAATCCTTACGAATATGCCAATGCCCCTATGATTTTTGCATACGGTATGCTCGCAACACTTCTCGCATCCTCTATCTGGATTAACCTTGCAACAAAACTCGGTATGCCTGTTTCAACCACTCACTCGATTGTGGGAGGTGTAATAGGTTTTGGAATGGTGAGTCATGGAGTATCCTCAATTTCGTGGGCAAAGCTTATAGCAATAGTTGCAAGCTGGGTCATATCCCCTGTAAGTGGCGGTATTATTTCGTTTTTTATTTTTGTGTTTATTTCAAAATATATTCTAAGCACTGAAAAGCCCGTCGTCGCAGCTAAAAAATACGCCCCTTTCTTAGCATTTACGGTGTCAATAATCATTGTATTTTCCGTACTATTTAAGGGTTTAAAAAATCTTCATATGAATTTTTCATTTGAAAGTGCTTTACTTATATCACTTGCCGTTAGTGTGATATTTTTTATTGTTATGAGACTCATTATTTCAAAGATTCCTGTTGATGCCACTGCTCCGTATAAAAGAAGGTATCCACAGGTTGAACGGGTTTTTTCCATACTTCAGATTATTACCGCATCATATATGGCATTTTCTCACGGAGCCAATGATATAGCAAATGCAATCGGTCCTCTTATGGGCTCTGTATATGCTTATGCACTAACACACGGACAAGCTGTTTCTATGCCCATATGGATATTGAGTGTTGGGGGTATAGGAATAGTAGTAGGACTTTCTATGTATGGATATAAAGTTATACTGGTGGTTGGAAGGAAAATTACAGATATGACTCCGTCGAGGGGTTTTGCCGCTGAATTTGGAGCTGCCACCACTGTTTTGGTTTGTTCAAGACTTGGTTTGCCTATATCCACTACACATACTTTGATAGGTGCAGTTATAGGCGTAGGTTTGGCAAGAGGATTATCAGCCATAAATATGAAGGTTTTAAAAGATGTTATTTTCTCTTGGCTTTTAACAATACCTATTGCCGCTGTATTGGCGGCGGCTATCTTTATAATTTTAAGGGGTGTCTTTATAGTATGATTATAGCTTCCATCGATATGGGAACAAATACTATACGACTTCTAATTGCCAAGAAATGCAAAGATTGCGAATTTAAGTATCTGTATCAGGATAGTCAAATAGCAAGAATAGGTGAAGGTTTTGGAAAAAGTAAAATAATATCTAAATCAGCATTAATCAGAACCGAGAAAATTCTCTCAGAATATAAGAATAAAATTTTGTCCTACAAAGTCGATAAGGTTTTTGTTGTAGCTACAAGTGCGGTAAGGGAGTCTGAAAACGGCAAGTGGTTTGTTGATTTAATTAGGAAAGAGACGGGGTTTAATATTGAGGTTATAAATTCGGATTATGAAGCATATCTTACACAAAAAGGTATAACCTACTCCTTAAAAGAAAAGGTAAAAAATCTAAAATGGTGTGCCTTTGATTTGGGTGGCGGTTCTACAGAATTTATCTTATCTAAATCGGAAAAACTGATAGATTCTTTTAGCATACCACTGGGGGTGGTGAAATTGTTAGAAAAATTTATCAAAAATGACCCTCCTTGTATAGACGAACTTGAATCCGTTAGAAAATTTTTCGTTGAATCTTTAAAAAGCAGCATAAATAGTAAATTTAAAGATATTGACCTGCTTGTTGGAAATGCGGGTACGGTTACAAGTATTGCAGCTATTGATATGAAAATTGATAAATATTCCTACGAAAAAACAGAGGGCTATTTGATTAATAAAAGTAGTATCGAAAATATATTAGATGAACTTTTAGAAACAGACGGAATTGAAAGATTAAAAAAATTTCCTATACTTAAAAAAGGCAGGGAAGATGTAATAACGATTGGCGTTTTTATCGTTCTTGCAATTATGGAGCTGTTTAAC
>JAMOPP010000128.1 GCA_027064405.1 Desulfurellales bacterium | reverse complement strand
TCTCTTTAAATTGCATTGTTCACAATGTCATTTAATTTCTTTATTTGCTCACAATACAATTTGAAGAGAAGAAACGATGCCAAAAGTCAAATGTTAAGACACGGTCCCTTAAAGCATCCTTTTTTATTCTTCACCTTCACAAAGATTTAAGCCATCTTCCCACTTCAATATTTTAATTTTTAGTTCAACACCGTAGGCATAGCCTCCTGTGCCGTTTTTTGCAACAATTCTGTGGCAAGGCACGAAGAATATAAATGGATTGGCATTGAGCATTTTGGCAACAGCTCTGGCATATTTTTTAAAACCGAATACCTTTTGGGCTGATTCCGAATAAGAATATGTTTCACCTGCCCTTGTAGAAATTAGAAATTCATAAAGTTTAAACGATTTTTTGTCTCTATCAAAATCCAGCAAGGAATAATCAAAAACCGATAAGTCTTTTTTATCAAACACCTCTATTACAAACTGTTTAAGCAGCCCTTGAGCAGCTTCTCCAACTCTACTATCTAAAAAAGTGATTTTTTCTATTTTTGTTTTATTTATGTCGAATACAAGCAGATTATCAAATGGCGTGTCTATATAAAATTTACTCAAAAACGATATTTATGTGGTAGATTGATGTAATAACATCCTCTTGAATTTTTCTTACCATATTTTCAAATTCTTCAAATGAAACCTTTTTATATTCAACAAGCGGGTCTTTTTGACCATACCCTCTCAAGCCTACGGCATCTCTTAAATAATCCATATTTTTCAGATGCTCTCTCCACGAAGTATCTACTATTTGAAGTAGAATCTGTCTTTCTAAATTACGCATTTCATCTGAGCCTATCAATCGCTCCTTCTCTTCATAATCCTCAACAAGCCTTTTTTGAATGGTTTCTATCAAATCATCTCGCTTTTTGGTTTTAGAAAGCTCCTCGGTATCAACCTTAAATTCTCTGTTGAATATCCTTTTCATCTCTCTATTGAATTTCGCAACATCCCAACTTAACGGATCTAATGCGTTAGGCAAATATGCATCGGATAGGTCAAGAACTGTGGATTCTATATACTCTATAATATCATCCTTTAAATCTTTTCCGCTAAGAATATCTCTCCTTTGCTGATAAACAACGCTTCTTTGTTTATTCATAACATCATCATATTCAAGAAGATTTTTTCTCATATCAAAATTGTATGCTTCCACCTTTTTTTGAGCATTTTCAACAGCCCTTGTAATCATCTTGTTTTCTATAGCTTCACCCTCTTCGATGCCTAACTTATCCATTAGAAACTGTATTTTTTCCGAACCGAAGACCCTAAGCAAATCATCTTCAAGCGACAAGAAAAATCTTGACTCTCCGGGATCTCCTTGTCTTCCGGCTCTTCCCCTTAACTGATTATCTATCCTTCTTGATTCATGTCTTTCAGTGCCTAAAATATACAAACCTCCGAGATTTTTTGTTTCTTCCGTAAGTTTAATATCGACACCTCGTCCTGCCATATTTGTAGCAATAGTTATGGACGATTTTTCGCCGGCATGTGCTATAATTTCAGCCTCTTTCTCATGGTGCTTTGCATTTAAAACACTATGCGGAATTCTCGTTTTCATCAAAAATCTGTGTATCTCCTCGGATTTTTCAACACTTGTCGTGCCTACAAGAACAGGCTGACCTTTTTTATGTTTCTCTTTTATCTCTTTTACTATTGCGTTTAATTTTTCTTTGTGTGTTTTGTATATTAAATCATTCTTATCGTTTCTTTTTATAGGTTTATTTGTAGGTATTACAACTACATCAAGATTGTATATCTCCTTAAATTCTTTTGCTTCGGTATCGGCTGTTCCGGTCATACCCGCCATCTTCTCATACATTCTAAAATAGTTTTGAAATGTAATTGAGGCAAGTGTCTGAGACTCCTTCTGTATTCTTAAATGCTCCTTCGCCTCTATTGCCTGATGAAGTCCGTCTGAATAACGCCTATCCGGCATAAGCCTGCCTGTAAATTCATCAACTATAATCGCTTTGCCCTGCTTTACTATATAATCTTTATCTTTTTCATAAACAGTATGGGCTTTTAAAGATTGATTGACTATATGCAGTATATCTATATTGTTAATATCGTATAAATTATCAAGTTTCAGAAGGGTTTGTATCTTCTCGACGCCTTTATCGGTTAAATTTGAACTTTTTGTTTTTTCATCAATTTCGTAATCTTCGCTCTGCAGTTTTCTAACGGCTTTATCAACATTGTAATAAATGGAAGAAGGCTGATCGAGCGCACCCGAAATAATTAAGGGAGTCCTTGCCTCATCAATCAAAATAGAATCAACCTCATCAACTATTGCATAATAAAAATTTCTCTGCACATATTCATCAAGCGAAAAACTCATATTGTCTCTTAAATAGTCAAACCCGAACTCGCTATTTGTTCCGTAGGTAATATCGGCATTGTAGGCTTCTTTCCTTGAGCATTCAACCTCTTTTGTAGTAAACTTGCTCTCATCATCCCACTCTATCAGGTAGGATTTATTCTGTTGCTGAATTACACCCACACTAAATCCCAAAAATTTATAGATAGGAGCCATCCACTTCGCATCCCTTTTCGCCAGATAATCATTAACAGTAACGAGGTGCACGCCCTTTCCCGTCAATGCATTTAATGCAAGGGGTAGTGTGGCAACAAGTGTTTTACCTTCGCCTGTTTTCATCTCAGCTATAATTCCTTTATGAAGAACCACTCCTCCTACAAGCTGAACATCGAAATGCCTCATACCAAGTGTTCTTTTCGAGGCTTCTCTTGTTAAGGCAAAGGATTCTTCAAGTATAGAATCCAAATCGCCTGATTTCTTATATGTATCTTTTAATTTATTTATGTAATCTTTGCATTTTTCATTTGAAAATTTCTCAAATTCTTTTTCTTTCTCGTTGATTTTTTTTATATAAGGCTGGATTGATTTTAAAATACGCTCATTTTTTGTACCAAACACCTTTTTCAGCAAACCATTAATCATATTTTCTCCCTTTCTACAATAAAATACAGATAGATAATATTTTAGATGAACCTAAAAATCAAGTTTATTATCAACTAAACTGTTTGACAAAAAAGTTGCACTGTTGTATTTTTAAAAAGTGAATGCTAAAGATGAAATATTTATGCGTAGGGCTTTGACTCTTGCAAAAAAGGCAATAGGACGAACCTGTCCCAACCCCCTTGTCGGTGCTGTCATAGTTAAAGATAATCAGATAATAGGTGAAGGTTACCATAAAAAAGCGGGTTTGCCACATGCTGAAATCGAAGCAATGAATTCCGTGAAAAATAAAAACGATTTAAAAGATGCAACTATGTTTGTAACGCTTGAGCCCTGCAACCATTACGGCAAAACTCCGCCCTGTTCTATTGCAATCGCTCAAAGTGGCATTAAAAAAGTTGTTATAGGTATGCTTGATGTTAATAAAACTGCAAGTGGCGGTGCTGAGTACCTAAAAAAGTCGGGAATTGAAGTTGTCTGCGGGGTTTTGGAAGAGGAAGCTCGAAAATTAAATGAAGTCTTTATTGAAAACAAGGTAAACAAAAAACCTTTTTTTGTTATGAAGGCAGCTATGCTGTTAAACGGCTCAATCGCAGTAAAGGGTGGAGTTTCGAAATGGATAACATCGGACAAAGCCCTGCGTTTCTCGCACAAACTCAGAGGAATATACGATGCCGTTGCAGTGGGCATAAACACGATTATGATGGACGACCCTCTACTGACATGCAGAATAAGAGGATACAAGCAGCCAAAAAGAATTGTATTTGATACCAATTTAAGAATTACGGTTTCTGCAAATATATTCAGCAAATATGTCAATAATGTCTATATCGTCACTTCACTATTTTCAAGTGCCTCAAAGAAAAAGGTCTTAGAGGCTATGGGCGCAAATATAATAGAATGCGAAATGAGCAATGGAGAATTTGATTCTAAAGACCTATCCTCAAAACTGATAGAAAACGATATATGTTCTTGTGTTGTAGAGGGCGGTAGCAGAACTCACGGATATTTTGTAAAAAATAGTCTTTACAACAAAGCGTATCTGTTTTATGCTCCAAAAATAACCGGTTCATACGGGGCATTTAACGCCGTTGGGAGTCAAGCGCCTTCAAACCTTCAGGATGTGTCTCTTTTAAAAGATATGAGTTGCAGAAAAGTGGGATGCGATATACTTGTTGAAGGATATTTTTAAAATGTTTACGGGAATAATTGAAGAAGTAGGAAAAATTAAATCAATTAACCGCATATCGAGCGGATTTACAATTGATATAACAGCGGATAGGGTTTTACAAAACTCTAAAGTAGGAGACAGTATAGCCGTAAACGGAGTATGTTTAACCGCAACCGGTATTGACGATAAGAAATTTTCCGTTGATGTCTCTTTTGAAACCTTAAGAGTCAGCAATATAGGAAATTTAAAAATCAATGACTCGGTAAATCTTGAAAGGGCTCTTTTGTTATCAGATAGGCTTTCAGGGCACATAGTGCTTGGACATATTGATTCAAAAACCAAAGTCAACAACATTTCCAAGCAGGGCGATTTTTATCTACTTCAAATTGCAAATAACAGCTATATTAATAGATACAGCGTAGAAAAAGGCTCCATCACAATTGACGGCATAAGTTTGACCATTGCAAAAAAAACGAGCTCTTTTTTAGAAATAGCCATCATTCCTCATACATTCAGCAATACAACACTGCAATATATAAAACCCGGAAATTATGTAAATATAGAAGTTGACATATTAGGAAAATATATAGAACAGTTTACAAATCAAAAATCTATCACGAAAGATTTTTTAATGGAAAACGGCTTTGTTTAAGATGGAAAGTAGGAAAAATTTAATATATAATGTTACAAATCTTTATTTTTAAGAGGTAAAAGAATGTTTGCAAGTGTTGAAGAGGCTATAGAAGAGATAAAATCCGGCAAAATGGTGATAATGGTTGATGACGAAGACAGGGAAAACGAGGGCGATTTTGTAATGGCAGCCCAGTTTGTAACGCCTGAGGGTATTAATTTTATGTCAAAATATGGCAGAGGGCTGATATGTATGCCTATGCATAAAGATTTAATACAAAAACTCGATTTACACCTTATGACCGTAGATGAAAACGATAAGTTTAAAACAGCTTTTACCGTTTCTGTTGATGCTCATCCAAAATTTGGTGTCACGACAGGCATATCAGCATTTGACAGGGCAACAACAATCCAAACCGCAATAAACCCGAATGCCAAGCCCTCGGATTTGGTAAAACCAGGCCATATATTCCCTTTGATTGCAAAAGAGGGTGGAGTGCTTGTAAGAACAGGACATACCGAAGGAAGTGTAGATTTAGCAAAAATGGCAGGCTTAATTCCCGCTTCTGCAATATGTGAAATTTTAAATGATGACGGCACAATGGCAAGAAGACCTCAACTTGAAGAAATTGCAAAAAAACATAAAATAAAAATGGTAACAATAGCGAGCATTATAGAATATAGAATGCAACACGAAAAACTTATAGAAAGAACGGCAGAAGCTGATTTACCCACAAAATACGGGCATTTTAAAATAATAGTATATAAAAATTCTGTGGATGACTTTGAGCATGTTGCATTGGTTAAGGGCAATATAAAACCGAATGAGCCAACCTTAGTCAGGGTGCATTCATCTTGTCTTACAGGTGACATACTCGGATCTTTAAGATGTGATTGTGGAGACCAGCTCCACTCTGCAATGGAAATGGTTGAAAAAGAAGGAAAAGGCATAGTTTTATATATGCAACAGGAAGGGCGAGGGATAGGATTAACCAACAAAATAAAGGCGTATGCACTTCAGGATGAAGGATATGATACGGTGGAGGCAAACATAAAACTTGGGTTTAAACCGGATTTAAGAAATTACGGAATAGGTGCTCAAATTCTTGTGGATCTCGGTGTTAAAAAAATGAAACTCATAACAAACAACCCCAAGAAAATAATCGCATTAAAGGGATACAGGCTTGAAGTTGTTGACAGAGTTCCTATTGAAATAGACCCTAATGAAGTCAATAAGTGTTATTTAGAAACCAAAAAAGAAAAAATGGGGCATATTTTAACTAAGGTTTAAGGAGAGTTCGATGAATATATTAGAAGGCAAACTCGATGCAAAAGATTTAAAAGTAGCTATCATAGTTAGCAGATTCAATAGTTTTATAACGGAAAAACTTGTCGATGGGGCAATTGATGCTTTTGTAAGACACAATGGAAACAATGACAATGTTACAATAATAAAAGTTCCCGGAGCTTTTGAAATACCTGTGGTTTTATCCAAGGTTGCGGAGAAAGATTTTGACGGTATTCTATGTCTTGGAGCCGTCATACGCGGCTCAACGCCTCATTTTGATTTTATTGCAAATGAAACATCAAAAGGCATAGCTCAAATCGCTTTAAAATCAAAAATGCCCATATCATTTGGTGTTCTTACAACAGATACAATTGAGCAGGCAATTGAGCGGGCAGGAACAAAAATGGGCAACAAGGGATTTGACTCAATGAATGCACTTATAGAGACTATGAATATTTATAAAAAACTTTAATATGTCGAGAAGAAAAGCAAGGGTTTTGGCAATTCAATACATATACTCAAAAGAGTTTAATGAAGATAATGAACCCGATGAATTTTTAGGTTATATGAACGGATTAAAAAAGGAAAGCGACATTCAACTTTCAAAGGAAATTATGAAGGGAGTTTTGGAGAACCTATATGACATAGACTCAATAATAGACAAGCATATACAAAACTCCAAAGAACGTATGGGAATCGTGGAACGGTGCATATTAAGAGCCGGAATTTATGAAATGTTATATTTAAATAACCTGCCGAATCCTATAATAATCAACGAGTATATCGACATAACAAAAGAACTCTCTAAAGAAAGCTCAAAAGCTGTCATAAATGCAATTTTAGACAAAGCAAAAGAGGAAAAAGTATGAAAAACAGGCTTATAGTATCGTTAGATTTAAAGGGTTTAGATTCAATACTGTCTCTTGTTAACAATCTTGGCGATGAAGTTTTGTGGTATAAGATTGGGGCGATTAATTTCACCGCATATTCCACTATTCTAATAAAAGATTTAAAAAACAGGGGTAAAAGAGTTTTCTTGGATTTAAAATACCATGACATACCAAACACGGTTAAAGAGGCTGTTTTTACAGCATCTACGGTTGGAGCGGACATTTTGACGATACACTCAATAGGCGGTATTGATATGATGAGGGCTGCATCCGACGGATTGAAAGAGTATCAAGATAAATTTTCCGCACAGGGACCTTTAATAGCTGCCGTTACCGTTTTAACAAGTGCAAATAAAGATACCTTAAAAAGAGATATGTTCATAGATACCGAGGTTGAAGACCTTGTGCTAAAACTATCCGAAAACGCACAAAAATCCAGAATAAGAGGCATTGTAGCATCACCTCGTGAGACAAAGGCAATAAAGGAACGATTCGGAAACTATTTCAGCATAATAACACCGGGAATCAGGCCAAAAGGTAGTGCAAAAGATGACCAAAGCAGGGTAACAACACCCTACGATGCCATAAAAATGGGTTCGAGTTATATAGTCGTAGGAAGGCCTATCTATAAAAGTAACAATCCCGTTAAGGCGGTTAAAGACATCATAAAAGATATGGAGGGTGTATGCTAACACAAAACGAGGCTTTAAATTTATATAAAAAAAGAAATGCTTACCTTAAAGGACATTTTAAATTATCAAGCGGGTTGCATAGTGAATATTATATGCAAAGTGCAATGGTTCTTCAATATCCTCACGACGCATATAAACTCTGCTCGTCAATAGCAGAACATTTTAAAGATAAAAAAATAGATACGGTTATAGCTCCTGCAATGGGCGGGGTACTCGTCTCCTATGATGTTGCAAGGGCGCTCGGTGAAAATGTAAAAAGCATTTTTGCGGAAAGAGTTGACGGAAAACTTACACTAAGAAGGGGTTTTCGAATAGAAAAAACCGACAATGTCCTAATAGTTGAAGATGTTATTACTACCGGTAAAAGCGTTAATGAAACTATCGATCTTGTAAGAACATACACAGACAATATTGTAGGAATAGGAGTCCTTGCAGATAGAGGCGGAAATTTTGATTCTAAAGGCTTGGATTATTTCCCTTTAATAAAACTCGATATAGTCAATTATGAACCGGATAGCTGCCCTCTTTGCAAACAAGGTGTGCCGTTAGAAAAACCCGGAAGCAGATTTATAAAAAAATAAGAGTTTGCTATTGAATTTCACATACCATTTTTTTGAATCCCCCCATTATTTTTAAGTTTACCGAAAATGGCATTAAGATACGGGTTCTAACCGGATGGTTGTGCACTCATATCAAGAGCGGCTGTGCATCAATACTTTATTACTTGCAACTGGTTTTGCTTAAATCTTTAAAACTTGACACAATATTGCTTTTCGTGTAAAAAAAAGAGGTAATTATTAGGAGTGTGGTAACGTATGGATTTATTTGATAAATGTAAAAACTTTACTAAGTCTAAGGAGCTGGAAGAGGTTGGTTTATATCCCTATTTTCAGCCTATATCTTCAAAACAGGATACGGAAGTTATTATAAACGGCAAAAAGGTTTTAATGTTTGGTTCAAACAGCTATCTTGGTCTAACCGTTCATCCAAAAGTTAAAAAGGCGGCTATGGACGCTGTTGAAAAATATGGAACGGGATGTGCCGGTTCAAGGTTTTTAAACGGAACTCTCGACATACATGAAGAATTGGAAGAAAAACTTGCAGAGTTTGTAAATAAAGAAAAGGCTATATTATTCAGCACGGGATTTCAGGCAAATCTTGGTGCGATTTCAGCACTTGCCAACAAAAACGAATATATTATTTTAGATAAATCCGACCATGCAAGCATAGTGGACGGAACAAGACTCAGCGACGCCACCATCAAGAGATTTCTGCATAACAATATGTGCTCTCTTGAAAAAGTTTTATCGTCAATAGATATTAATGTTCCTAAATTTATAATTGTTGACGGTGTGTACAGCATGGATGGAGATATAACAAATCTTCCTGAAATTATAAAACTAAAAAACAGATATAATGCCAAGGTTATGGTCGATGATGCCCATTCATTTGGAGTAATAGGTAAAAACGGAAGAGGCACGGCAAATTATTACAACCTCGAAGATGAAACGGATGTGATTATGGGCACTTTCAGCAAATCTTTTGCGTCCTTAGGCGGTTTTATAGCTTCAAGCGAAGAGGTTATTGAATATTTAAGACATTTTGCAAGAAGCTTAATATTTTCGGCTAGCATAACTCCGTCATCTACCGCTGCCGTCTTGGCAAGTCTTGAAATAATGCAAAAAGAACCGGAGCTGATAGAAAAATTATGGGAAAATACAAAAAGAATGAGAAATGGTGTCTTAGATATGGGATACAATATAGGTGTTAGCACTACGCCTATAATTCCTTTAATTGTAGGAGATAACGAAAAGGTTTTGATGATGAGAAAAATACTTTTTGAGAATGGAGTATTCGTTAATCCTGTTGTTTCTCCTGCCGTTCCTCCGAATCAAACGCTCATAAGATTATCTTTAATGGCTACACATACATTTAAACAGATAGACCTTGCTTTGGAAAAAATTTATGAAGTTGGAAAACAGCTTAAAATCATATGATAAGTGTTAAAGAA
The DNA here is from genome assembly GCA_027064405.1 of Desulfurellales bacterium. Classification (GTDB taxonomy): domain Bacteria; phylum Campylobacterota_A; class Desulfurellia; order Desulfurellales; family Hippeaceae; genus JAMOPP01. The sequence continues at coordinate 101 of JAMOPP010000128.1, read as the reverse complement.
ACAACAAACCTTAAGGAATTTATAGCCGTTCAGTCTCTAATTTACAAGAACGATTCTCTATTCGTTAAGCCTTTAATAAAAGAAGAAATGAAAATAATAGA
>JAMOPP010000127.1 GCA_027064405.1 Desulfurellales bacterium | reverse complement strand
TATGGGTTTTATTTGTATTCCTATATATTTTCCATTTATTTCTATGTAAAAGTCTATATTGTATAGTCTATCCCATTCGTCGCAAGCAGGATGTATATCTACATTTAGCATCTTTCTAAGCTTTTTATATATGGTCTCTATTTCCGTTGTATATCCGTCATAAGTTCTGTCGATTAGCAAGTTGTGTATGTAATCTATGCAATCCTTTTCGTTAATCTCTTCTATCTCTGCTTGAATAACTTCTGTAATTTTTATGTATAATTTTTTACCAAGTGTTTGCAAGTATTCTTGTGGCGTTAATGGAATATCTTTTTCTCTTAAAAATTGTTCAAGTTTATCGTAATATTTTCTTTCCCACTCTTCTTTATTTTTTGGGTTTGCTTCCCTTATCCATTCGGATACAGGTCCCACACTGTTTTTTTTATTTAATCCCCATCTGTTTGTTGCGATGTTTAATATCCACTCTTTTGCCATTTAGACTGCCTTTTCGAGTTTAATAAATTTCTCTTTTTTATCGTAATTTTCTTTCTTCTCTGCCTTTGCCATTCCGCTTTTAATAAGATAAGCATTAACGAAAATACCATTTTCTAAGTAAACATACGCTTTTATCTGACCATCACTATCCGGTGTTTTGCTATCGTGTTTTATTAATACTTCCTTTTTTAAGATATATTCTTTTAGATACTTTACTGCATCTTCTTTTTTAATTACTTCAACTCCCTTTAATTTCACTACCAATCCATTATCTATTTTTATGGTTTGTTCATCAATAATTTCAACGACTTTATAAGTTTTCTCTTTTTTTGTATCAATCTCATCTGTTTTTTTTGGTTGAGCGTCTTTTATAGATGGTGCATAGCTTTCAGGCTTGCATTCTGTGGAAGTTTTTTTTGTTGTTATTTTGATCTTATTATTATTAAACAAATCGTAGCTATTTATCTTTTTTTGGATAGTATTTAAGAATTCTTTGTTTATTTCATAACCAATTGCATTTCTTCTTAGATTTAAAGCCACTTTAGCCGTTGTCCCACTGCCGAGAAATGGGTCAAGAATGGTCTCATTTACAAAAGAGAACATTTTTATAAGTCTTTTTGGTAGTTCTTCTGGAAACATTGCTTCATGCTCTGTCTGTTTTGCACCGGCAAAGTTCCAATGACCATAAAAGTAACTTTTCCACTCTTCTTTACTTAACTTTGATAGATCCTTTATCTCTCTTGATATCTTCTCTGGTTTGCCGGGTTTTTTAAAAATCAGAATATATTCATAGTCTATCTCTATCATCCCATTTGGTGGATAAGGGTATGATCCCATTATGTTTGCTCCACCTGTTGTATTCATTGTGGTTTTTTTCTGCCATATTATTGAACCCATATAGTCAAAACCTATGGTTTCACACTGGCTGATGATTTCTGAGTGTAAAGGTATTATTTTATATCTGCCATAAACAGTTGAGCGAGCAAACTGGTCTCCTATGTTTATGCATAGTCTCCTTGATGGTTTAAGAACTCTGAAACATTCCCGCCAAACGCAGTATAAACTCCTTAGGTATTCGTGTAGAGATTGTCCATATCCTATCTGGCCTTTAACTTGGTAATCCTTTATGTGCCAATAAGGTGGAGAAGTTACAACAAGCGCTACGCTATTGCTATCTATTTCTCCCATATTCCTACTATCGCCTATAATTATTTTAGCCCAATTACTCACAGATTACACACCTCTTCTCTAAAGCTGGCTTTAGCTTCTGTGTTCCGCCGCCTTGACTGATTATCTCTTTTGCCTTTGGTATGTCTGTTATGATGCTGCCCATTAAATATATGTTTCTGTTAAAAATCGAACA
>JAMOPP010000126.1 GCA_027064405.1 Desulfurellales bacterium | reverse complement strand
AAAAGAGATAGATGTTTGCTACGAGATGCTCAATGCGCTACATTTAAGAAAAAAACATTCTATAGATTTTACATCATGTCCAACTTGCGGTAGAATAGAGATAGATTTAATCTCTATGGTTGAAAATGTAAAAAAAAGATTGTCTCACATTAAAAAACCTGTTAAAGTTGCAATAATGGGATGCGTTGTTAATGCCATCGGGGAATCAAAAGAAGCTGATGTTGCAATAGCAGGAGGCAGACATTTTGGTCTTATAATTAAAAAAGGGAAAATTTTAAAAAAAGTCAGAGAGGACAAGCTTGTGGATGAATTTGTAAAGGTGGTGGAAGAATTTGCAGAAAAAGAAATATAGAATTGCTATTATTTTTTTATACACCTTTGCAGTCATTTTTATTTTTTATATTTTTAAGATAAATACGGTTAATTCCAAAACGCAAAATACAAAGTTGTACGATGGCAAGCAGGTATTTATAGATTATCACTACATCACTGCTTATAATAATCTATACAACGGTAATTTTAATGCTGCCTTAAGAGACTATAAAAAAATATTGCCGTATATGAAATCCGCTGTATTCTATGAAAATTACATCGACATTTTGTTTTATCTGAAAAAATATGACGAGTTGGAAGATGCTTTAAATATATCCATCAAAAAATTTCCGAAAGAAAAATCTTTCTATCAGAAACTGTTAAATGTGTATATAGTTAAAAAAAGATACAAAAAGGCTATAGATGTTATTAAAAAAATGCAGACTCGTTTTCACCCCAATGCTGAAACTTTGCAGAGCATTGCTGTTTTGTATATGAAGATAGGGGATTATTCCTCATCTTTGGACTATTTTAAAAAATCTTTGTCCTACGATAAAAACAGTCCGCAGGTCTATTCTTATATTTCAAAATTGTACCTAAAATTGGGTATGAAAAATAAATCTTTGGAGTATGCAAAAAAAGCCTTCCTGCTTAACGGGTATTCTTTCAAAAGCGGTGTTTTTTTGGCATCTATTTATGAAGATTTAAAGCAGTATAAAAAAGCCATAGATACCTATAAAAAAATCAAATCCAATAACAGTCTGAAGTTTTTGGCAATCGGCAACGATTACTACAATGTAAGGGACTACAAAAATGCCCTTTATTATTTTAAGAAAGCACTGAAGAAGAGCCCCAACAATATAGATTATATTCAGAAGATAGCTTATATGTACATAAATCTTAAACAATATAGAAAAGCGGCTAAATTCATAAAATATCATAAAAATGCTTTAAGCAACTCATATAGACTAAGATATATGTACGGAATATCTTTAATGAGAATGGATAATTATAAAGAAGCTATAAAACAATTTAATAAAATAGATAAAACCTCTTTGCTGTATAACGATGTTGTTTACAATAAATCCATATGCTACTACAAACTTGGAAATATTAAAAAAGCACTTTCTATCTTTAATGATATGAGTGATAGTTCACCTGAAAAATACTTTATGATTTCCAATATATATTATGAAAATAAAAACTACAAAAAAGCTATTCAGGTTATAAAAGACAATATTCAAAAAATTTCGAATAAAGATGAGGCTTATTTTTATATTGCCGATTTGTATTATGATAAGCTTAGAAATAGACAAAAAGCCATAAAATACCTTAAAAAATCTTTAAAAATAAACGGCAAGTCTCCTAAGGTTTTAAATTATCTTGGATATCTTTTAATAGATGAAGATATTGATGTTAAGCAAGGTGTAAAACTTGTAAAAAAAGCTTTGGAATTTGATAAATCCAATCCGTATTATCTCGATAGCTTGGGATACGGTTATTATAAAGAGGGCAAATATAAAAAAGCGGTTGATTTTTTAAACAAAGCCTTAATGAATATGAAAAACAAAAAAGATGAAGATGATATTATTAAAATACATCTCGCAGAAGCATATATAAAACTTAAAAATATAAAAAAAGCAAAATCTATTTTAAAAGAAATAATTAAAGAACATCCGAATAACAAGAAAGCAAAAACAATATTTAAAAAGTTGAAATGAAGATTGTATGGTTGCCTGTCGTGCTCTTTTTTATTTTACAGAACCCGTGCAATGCGAAGATAAAAATAGTTGATAAAAACTCAGAGAAAATTTATACTAACATAGATAGCGCAAATTTTTTCAGACGGGCTTTTGCGTATAGAAATAGAAACAATTTAAGTAAAGGAAAGATTATGGAAATTATTAAAAAAGTCTCTTACAAATACGCAGTTAATCCGAAAATTGCACTTTCCATTGCTAAGGTTGAGTCTGATTTTCAGCCTTCGGCGGTTTCTTCAAGCGGTGCCGTAGGCGTTATGCAGCTTATGGACAAAACAGCGCGCAGTTATGGCGTAAAGGATATGAATAGTGTTGAGGAGAATATAGAGGGCGGTGTGAAGTTCTTGAAGCATTTAACAGAAAAATATAAAGATATAAGACTTGTCGCTGCCGCTTACAATGCCGGTGAAACTGCGGTAGATAAATACAAGGGTATCCCGCCTTATTATGAAACTATGCATTATGTTGATAAATTTTTGACTGCATACGGTATAAAACATAAAAAATATTCAAAGGTAAGACGGAAGGTTTATCATTGTAAACCTGTAGTAAAAATTGGAAACACATACAGTAATATAGGTAAGTTATGGTAAAACATATTCCTAATTTTTTATCTTTATTCAGAATATTTGATTTAGTTATAGTTATAGTTCTTATGGAATATAATTGCACTGTTTTGGCTGCTATATTTTTTGGTTTGGGCATTTTAAGTGATATATTAGATGGTCATATAGCAAGAAATAGTAATGCGGTAACTACTGCAGGTAAACTACTTGACCCTCTTGCTGATAAAATTTTTGTTATTGGTATATTAACTGCAATGATAAAAATTATAGACCTTCCGTATTGGATTGTCATTGTTATTATAGCAAGGGAGCTTGCAGTAACCGGACTTCGTTCGATAGCAGCGTCTGAAAATGTCGTTATTTCTGCTGATAAACTCGGTAAATTTAAAACGACAACACAGTTTATATCTATAGTTGTCCTCATTTTGGGTTTCAGAGAAATTGGCATATACTTGCTTGTTTTTGCTATGATTATGACTGTAATATCGGGTTATTCATATTTTAATGATTATTTTAAAGGTGCAAAATGAATGCTTTGTTGAAATTTTTTTCTATGATTAAATTTGAGCATACAATATTTGCACTTCCCTTTGCTTATATTGGTATGATGCTTGGTTTCGGTGATAATGATGTTTCCGTTAAAATTATCATACTTGTTACTGTTGCTATGGCATCAGCTCGCACAGCCGCTATGGCTTTAAATCGAATTATAGACAGAAAAATTGATGCTGCCAATGAAAGAACAAAAAAGAGAGAACTTGTAACAGGGGAGGTTAAGTTAAAAAGTGCTTATCTATTCACATTTTTATCAATCATTATTTTTGAATTAACAACATACTTTATTAATGATTTAGCCTTTAAACTTTCTCCTGTAGCTTTATTTTTTCTTTTGACATATTCTTATACAAAGAGGTTTACCCTCCTATCTCATCTTTATCTCGGTGCAACTGATGCAATCGCACCGCTTGGCGGATATGTATCTGCAAGCGGTAATTTGAACAACCCCGGGATATGGTATCTTGCCATCTTTGTTGCTTTATGGATAGCGGGATTTGATATACTTTATGCTACGCAGGATGAAAAATTTGATAGAAAATATGGACTACATTCGATTCCTGTTGCATTTGGTACCTACAAGGCTTTGAATATAGCAAAAATATTTCATTTGGTCGGTTTTGCCTTTTTGGTTGTAAGTATATATCAATTTTCTTTGAATGCTATCGCCTATTTTGGTGCTTTGATTGTAGCGATTTTGCTCATTGTTGAGCATAGGCTTGTGGATCCAAATGACTTAACAAAGGTAAATATTGCTTTTTTTAATATTAATGGTTATATTAGTGTAGTTTTGTTTTTTACATTTTTGATAGGGAAATATTATGCCTGAAGAAAGAAGACGGGTTAGAAGGTTAGAGAATAGAGTAACGGTATACTTTAAAAAAATAGATGAAAAAGATGTGAATGAATGTCTATCTGATATTTATGAAACGGTTGATAATTCCGAATCGTTTAGTTTTTTAATGTCTTTGAATAAATTGGATTCCAGTTTTGGTGATTTAAACAAGGCATTTGTGCTTATGATGAAGGAGATGGATGCCAAGTTAAATTATATTATAGATATGCTTAGAGACAAAGAATATGAAAAAAGATTCGAAGGTTTTGAAAAAACTTATAGCTGTGATATATCAACAATGGGTATGTCGTTTATTTCAGATAAAGATTTAAAGGAAAAAGACAAAATATATATAAAATTTTTCCTTCCTGTTGCAAGTCACTCTGCAATAAAAACGATTGCAAGAATTATTAGAAAGACTGCTGTCAAAGACGGGAAGATTTGTTATGGATGTGAATTTCTAAATATCAACAAAAACAGTATAGAATTATTGATACATTATATGTTTTTTGTTGAGAGAAAGTATATAAAAAACAGGAAATTAAATGAATATTGATAATATTATAGTCTTGCAGGTTATATTTGATGTAGCAGTTGTTCTTTATATTTTGGTTAATAAGTATTTTGACTCAAAAGAAAAAAAGAGTTCGATAAAGTTGATAGAAAGTCTAAAATCTCTTCTTGAAGCTCAAAAAAATGTTATATCGTCATCAAACGAAATGGTTCTAAAACAGCAGAAAAAGCTTAATATGATTATAGACGATGTCAAAAAAAAGGATATGCTTTTAACGGAACTTTTAACAACAATTAAAAATAAAACCTACGGCGAGAGCTTAAAAGACAGAATTCTAAATATGAAAAAAGAGGGTATTCCCATTGATGAAATAGCAAAAGAATTAAAAATGAATAAGGGTGAAGTTGAACTCATTGTGAAACTTTACAGGGAGGGCAGTGTTGAAAAAGGTTGAAGCGATTATAAAGCCTTTTAAGCTTGATGAAGTTAAAGAGAGTTTAATGGAAATTGGCATAAAGGGATTGACGGTAAGCGAAGTAAAGGGTTATGGAAGGCAGAAGGGTCACACTGAAATATATCGTGGCGCGGAATATATAGTTGATTTTTTACCAAAGGTGAAGATAGAGGTAATAGTGGACGACGGTATGGTGGATTCCGTTGTTGAAAAAATTATAGAAACCGCAAAGACAGGAAAGGTCGGAGACGGAAAAATATTTATTATACCCATAGAAGATGCGATAAGGATAAGAACCCTTGAAAGAGGCGAAAACGCCGTATAGAATCTAAAAATAAAACAATATCTCCGAGTTTGTAAACCTAAGATTTGTAAAAATTAAGGTTTGGAAACCGATAGGGTGCAATACGGAAACGGTTGCGCCTCCCGAAACTTGGAAAGGAGAATCTATGATTGAAGTTTCAATAGTTAAGAAATTTAGCAATATTTCTTTAAACTTTTCTTTTAAAACGGATAAACTCAAAAGTGTTATATTCGGCTCCTCAGGAAGCGGAAAATCCAGTCTTCTTAAGATGATAGCAGGTTTCTATAATCCTAATCAAGGATTTATAAAGGTTAACGGTTCGGATTTTTACAATAGTCAAAAAAATATTTCTATGCCTATAAACAAACGAAATATAGGTTATCTTACTCAGGAATATACCCTTTTCCCACATATGAGCGTAATGGAAAATATTGTTTATGGCTTAAAGGCTAAGAATCTTGATATTGAGGAAGAAAAGATATACAGGTTAGCTGAAAATCTTAAAATAGAAAATAAATTAAATGAGTATCCTGCAAATTTATCAGGTGGAGAAAAACAGAGAGTAGCCCTTGCAAGAGCCATAGTGATAAAACCTTTTTTATTATTGCTTGATGAACCCTTTAGTGCACTCGATAAACCGGTAAGAGAAAGTTTAAGAGAGATTGTTTCAGACATAGTAACACAGATGAAGATTCCAACCCTGTTTGTAACACACGATATAGAAGAGGCGTTTATCTTTGCTGATGATATTTTATTAGTTGATGACGGTAGTATTATTGAATACGGAAACAAGGATGATGTTTTTAATAATCCAAACAGTGTAAAAAGCGCAGAAATTTTAGATTTTAAGAATATATGGAAAATCAAACATAATGCTGACAATAGCGTGGTGTTAGAAACCAATGATAATCTTATATGCAAAAATAATGCTATGTCAAAATTTAAATACTGCTGCATAAAACCTGAAAATATTATGATTTTAAGGGAAGATATGGCAAACAAAGACAAAGAGAATAAGATATCAGGGTACATTTTTTCTATACATAATAGGGGAGATTATATAAAAGTTGTTTTTAAATCTCACACATCCTCATTATTTGCCGAGATTAAAATTCCAAGCCATGCAGTCCATAAAATGGATTTAATAAAGGGTAAGAAGATAACTATATCTTTGAAGAAAGAATCTTTGATTTTATGTAATTAGGGGGTTGGTATGAAAAAAGTCATTTTATTTTTTTTGGTAATTTTTTTCTGTTCTCATTATGCTTATAGCGACAACTTATATTGGTTTAGCGCAGCAGGTATCAAAAAGCCGTCTGCAAAAATAGTTGATTTGTATAACAAAACCCATACGGATAAAGTGGTTTTAATTGCGGGTGGCACAGGACAAATATTGTCACAGATGATTATATCTAAAAAGGGAGATATATATACTCCGATTGATTCAAAATTCTTGGATACTGCCGTTAAAAAAAATGTTATAATCGATTATGTTAAAATTATGAAATTGACGCCGGTTTTCGGTGTATGCAAGGAAAAGGGTAATTTAATAAAGACATTTAATGACCTCGCAAAAAAGGGCGTAAGAATAGCCGTTGGAAACCCCAAAACTATGTCTTTGGGAAAAACAAGCAGATATATTTTATCAAGACTTCCGAATAACATAAGACATAAAATAAAAAATAATGTAGTTGTTTCTGCAATAAATATATCTCAAATAGTTAACTATGTAAAAACAGGCAGTGTTGATACGGGTATTTTATTTGATGCTGTTGCAAAAACGAATGATATTGATTATATCAAAATACCTGAAAAATATAATCAGATAAAATACGGCTATGTTGCGCTTGTCAAATTTTCTAAAAACAAAAAGAGGGCGAAAGAACTGTTTAACTTTATTCTAAGTCATAAATATATATATAAACAATACGGTTTTTCTATGGTGAAATAGATGAAATTAACGAAGATAGCTTTTTTTATTATCCTTTTGCTCTTTTTGTTTGTAGCATCAATTATAGTAAACGGTTTTTTGCAGGTCAAGTTGTCATCTATGATTATGCTAATTAAAGACAGGGCATTTTTGTCAGCTTTACTTTTTGGAATTGAGACCTCGGCTTTTGCTACGATTCTATCTGCACTGTTTGGCATTCCTGCAGGTTTCTATCTTGCGAGGAATAATAGTATGTTCTCAAAATTTATGGATACATTTTTTGATATTCCCCTATCCATACCCCCTCTAATTGTGGGCGTTTTATTGCTTGGATTTTTTAATCTTAAATTTGTTGAAAGATTTTATTCATTTATGTTTACCGTTCAAGGGGCTGTTTGTGCTCAATTTTTTATAGCTTTTCCCTTTACGGTTAAGGCTTCAAAAAATGCATTTGAACTTATACCTCCGATATATGAAAGGATAGCTATGACACTTGGCGCTTCAAATTTCAAATCTTTTTTTGATACTACATTCAAACTTGCCTTTAACGGTATTTTGTCGGGTTTAATTTTAACCTGGTTAAGAAGTTTGGGCGAATTCGGTGCAACCCTTATGGTTGGTGGCGGTATCGCTTATAAAACTGTCAATATTCCAATAAATATATACCTAAATATGACTGAAGGAGATTTTGACAAAGGCTTAGCGGCGAGTATAATTGTTGTATCCTTGTCTTTTGTGGCTGTGGTTGTTGTAAAATGTCTTTTTAGGAAAAAGGGCAAATTGTTTTAAGAATTTTGATAGGAAATAGGTTGTTATTTTATTGTTGCGTAACAATTTCTTTAATTTTTTTAAGGAGTATAGCTTATGGGCATAGCTGTTTTATGTTCGGGCGGAGATAGTGCCGGTATGAATCCGGCTATAAGAAAGTTTGTTGACAAGTGTATATCTGTCGGCGAAGAGCCTTTTTTCATCTATGACGGACTTGAAGGAATGATAGATAAAAGCATAAAAAAAGCTTCTCATAAAGATGTGGCAGGTATAATTTATAAAGGTGGAACCGTAATCCGCTCTTCAAGGTCTAAGAGATTTTTTGATTATAAATATAGAAAAATTGCTTTTGAAAACCTAAAAGAATTTGACATCACAAAACTTGTTGTTTTGGGCGGAGATGGTTCTTTTAGGGCTCTAAGGCAGTTTTACGATGATTTTAAGATTAAATTTGTAGGGATACCTGCCACAATTGATAACGATATCTTTGCCACGGAATATTGTCTCGGTGTGGATACGGCTTTAAATACCATAAGGACTGCTTTGGATAATATAAGAGATACGGCTTCATCTTTTAAAAGAGCATTTGTTGTGGAGGTTATGGGTAAAGAATGCGGTTATCTTGCACTTATTTCAGCTTTAACAAGTGGCGCTGAAGTGTGCGTTATTCCTGAAATCGGGTATAATTTAAACAATCTTGGTATAAGATTAAAGAGAGAAGTCAAAGAGGGTAGAAATTATGCGGTGGCTATTGTAGCTGAGGGCACGGATGCTACCAATGAAATAAAGACTTGGCTACAAAATGATGTGGGAATGGATACCAGGATTACGATTTTAGGACACATACAGCGCGGCGGAAATCCCACTGTTTATGATAGACTTATGGGCTTTGAGTTTATGGAATACGGATTGAAAAATCTGTTGACCGGTAAGATTGATAACGGTGTAGTTACCTACAAAAACGGAAAGTTTGGTATGGAAACAATAGAATATGTAACCTCTCAAAAATACAAAATAAAAGACGATCTGTTAAAACTTGCCGGTAAAATGACAGGGGTTTATATCTAATACAACAACTGCAGATACTGTAAGGTGTTATTTAAATTTAAAATTGCAAATTGCTATGGATATCTGCCTTCAGAATGCATATAAGTACTTGGCATAGACATATTTACCACCTCTTGAAAATATATAAAGTTAAGATATTTTTTCAACCACTCCGTAGGATATGAGACAACACTTAAGAAATACTCCAAAAGAAGCGTCGGTAATTTCATAATATTGTTTGATATCATGGTATTACACCTTTTGAGATTCTCTTGCATGTGTTAATCCATTCATATCAATCTTAAAGTGAGCTCTTGCAAGATTCCAGGTATTCTGCCAGCTTTGAGCTTTTTGCAGTTATGCAACCCAAAGAGAAGGTGGGATTATCTGATATCTTTTCAATGGCTCTGATCTTATCGGTACAAAATTTAGAGAATCTGCTTTATAAGATATAATACTCATCGCTTTCCTCCTTTCTTCTCCTTGTAATTGAAGCGGGTGGTAAGTATGTCTATGGCTATCTATCGTTTTTTAACTATAAGCGCTATAGGCATCCCCTCCTTTTTTAAGATTATCTCTTTTCATTTTCTTAAGCAGCCTTTTTCATTTCTCTTTATGTATAGTTTCATAGGTGGTATATATCCAATGGATGAATGTAACCTTTGATTGTTGTAGGTTTCTATGTATTCATAGATGCCTCTTCTTGCTTGTCTTATTGTTTCATAGCCTTTTGGATAAACATTCTCTTGTTTTAGACTTCTTAAAAAATCTCTCCATAATGATGTTATCAAAACATCTTCCCTTTGCATCCATAGATATTGAGATATGATGTTTTTTAAGCAACTTTATAAC
>JAMOPP010000125.1 GCA_027064405.1 Desulfurellales bacterium | reverse complement strand
AACATTAACCAACCGGAAATAAAAGAAACAAATAACAGTGGTTAAAACCACTGTTATTATAGCATTTCCTGTTGATTAGGGCAAGAAAATAGGAGTTTTTCAACAGGCTGTTAAGACGCGACCCCATTTATGGGGCAGTATATAAAACAGGGCATCTACTCAATACAACAGCAAATATAAACCTATTGATACAAAAAATGCTATATAGCCCATTATAAGGAATTTTGCAGTGAAGGTAGCTGTATTAGTTGTATCTTCATTCATAATGTATATTTTGTAGGCTATTAGATTTGCCAGCGAACCAAACAGGCTACCAAACCCGCCTGCATTTGCACCCCACAATAACGCTTGCCAATTCAATGTAAATTTTGCAAACAATAGTGTTGCAGGGACATTGCTCATTACTTGACTTGATAGAGCTGATAATAGGAAAATATGCCCTGAACGGGTTATTTCGGAAGCCAGCATAACCTTTAGATTATCAGCAATACCAAAAAAGAATAGGAAAGTGAAAAGTAATGCATAATCAATACGCAACGCGTTTCGGTCAAATATGAGCGCAAAAAGGATAACAACAACCCCGGACGAAACAGGAAGAACATGGAAAACCGTCAAAAGAACAATAACAAGCAGTGCCCCGTAAATATAGGATTTTTGATTGATTTTCTTCGCCTGTCTTTTTGGTAAATCGTTTCGCACCTTAACAAAAAGAGAAGCAACGATTAATAATCCAAGAAAAACCAAAGAAAACGGAGCAATTGTCTTTATAAATGTGCCTGGAGGGATATGATAAAACCAATAAATGAAAAGATTTTGAGGGTTACCAATGGGTGTAAACGCAGAACCTGAATTGGCGGCTAAAGCTTCCAAAATTACCAGAATATCTTTTCGATTGATGTTAAGTGACAGCGTAAGCGGAACAATGACTATTAAAGCAATATCGTTTGTTACCAACATAGACAGAAAAAAAGTCGTTAGCACCAACTTTAATGGAATGGCTTTTCCTTTTTCTATGCTTTGAGCGATTTGTAATATGAATCCGCTTTTCTGTAAACCATTAACCGCAACAAACAACACAAACAGGATGAACAACACCTGCATTTCATTGATTGAGTAAACCGGAAGGCGTTTTGTGAAAAAAGCCGTCACAACAAAACCGACACCGGATACAATTACCAGCCATTCTTTCAAAATAAAATCAATAAATGTTGTTCGATTTTTCAACAACACCCCCATTCTACAGCACAAGGGATAGCGATCAAGCGAAACGCTCTGTTATGATTTCTTTGGTATATCGCATATAAATTGAATTTCACAAGACTTTCTCAATTAACAACTCCATTTCTGATAAATTATACATAGCCAATCTTCTGTTCCAAGAAATAGTGAATGTTCAAAAGAGATTAACTTTTAGAAAGTTCTATTGTAAACCGTGCACCCTCTTGCGTATTATCGACATATATCTTGCCGTTCAAGTGACCTTCAACTATTATTTTGCTCATATATAGCCCTAAGCCCGTTCCATCTTTTTTGCTCTTTGTGCTAAAGTAGGGTTCAAATATTTTATCCAAAATAGACTCTTCAATCCCACCGGCATTATCCCTAACAAATATAATTATCTTATCATTCTCTTCTTTGGTTTCAATCTCTATCAATGGATTTTCAATCTTTCTATCGATTAGGGCATCCCTTGCATTATTTATCAAATTCAATATGACATGTTTGATCTCGTTTGGATATGTATATACTCCTCTTTTGCAGTTTAGATTCATAACTATTTTTATATTTTTAGATTCTATATGCTCTTTTGTTATCTTGAGAATGTTGGTTATTAAATTATCCACACACACATTC
>JAMOPP010000124.1 GCA_027064405.1 Desulfurellales bacterium | reverse complement strand
CGCTTTTAATTCCTTCTTGAATATCATTGCTTCCTGGAACACAGTAATAATCATAATCCACTGCAAAATCGTTTGCAACCTGTGCCGCAGACGGGTCAATAAATCTTATCATTTTCTCTACATTGAATTTCTCTTCAATGGCTTTGAACTCTGAAACGTGTTGACTAATTGTTCTACCGCTCTCCGCATACTCTGCCAATATATAGATATGCCCTGTCAAAGGCTGGACAGCGGCTAAAAGGAAAGCGGTATTATCTGCAAATCCTATGTCAATCCCTACAAGGTATTGACTTTGATTATCAAAGATTGGCAGGTCTTGCGGGTTGATTACGTGCCTTTCTTTGTCGAATGTATAATACACTCTTTCTCCGCCTATATCTGACCATTTACCCTCATACTCTCTTCCAAAAGTTACCGGGTCTAATTCTTTTCTTTTACTTTCAATATATTCTTTTGGAATGTAGGGATTGGAAGAAGTAGGATAAGTAAAGTTTACATAACCTTTATATTTAGGATTGTATGTTCTTTTAATAAGCTCATACATATCATTAGCTTTGTCTCTGGCTGTCGCAATAAAAATTGTTTTTGATACAAAATATCCGTTCTCATCTACGCCGTAGTCGGCCTGCGCCGGCTGAATATAATTTTCCCATAGTGAAATTAAGTCTTCTATATCCTGGCCTTCATCCACAATTACCAAAGAAAATTTCTTTCCTAAAGCATTTGATATAGATTTAGGAGTAACAACATATATTGTAGAATTGACCTCAGTAGTAAAAGTTAATTGTTTTGTATTTCGGGAAGTAATTTTTACCCCGGCAGACTGAACATATTTTTCAATTTCTGTATACATAGTTTGAGCATTTGAAAAGGTGGGAGTTATAAGCAGTACTGATGCATTAGGAATTAGCATCTCAGTGGCGCCAATGTCGGAAATTACTAACGTCTTACCGAAGCGTCGCCCACAAGTAATAGTTATTGCAGAGAAATTGCCCTCTTGAATTGTATCAATTATTTCCTGTTGTTTTTCGTGGGGTTTAAATTTAAACAGTTGAGCGGCTTTGTTATAGTTTATCTTTGACTTTACTTGCCTGTAAATTTCTACGTCTGTCATTTTTATCCTTTCAAAATTTCGCCTGACATAAAGAGCTGTATAGAATTATACAAAGCTATATACTCTGTAGGAAGGAAAACAACCTGATGGTTTTTTACACCTATTGCATAAATGCAACGAAAGCCCGAGATTTAGGGCGTGAAACATCGTGAAACATTTTAGTCTAAAACTTGCTGTAAAATGTTAATAACTGTGCTCTCGTTGTTGCCTAGCTCTGCTTTTTCTTTTTCTTTGAGTATATTGTCCATAATAGCTATCAAGTCTACTAAATCTTTCTTAGTGGCGGTTGAAAAGTCGCCTCCGTTTTCTTCTATTTTTTTAATTTTATCTTCTATTACTTTGTTAAGGATTCTGACGCGCCCTATTTTAGAAGCAGCATTTAGTTCCATAACAATTTCTTCAACTAGGTTTTTACATTCAGGTTTCTTTAAAATCTTTGATACTGTATTTTCAGGAATACCTAGCTCATTGGAAATAGCTACCAATGATTTTCCTTCAGCATATAATTCACAGACATTTCTTTCTAAAGAAGTTATTAACGCTGTTCCCACTTGTAATCCTTTATAATATATGGTATAATAATAGATGCTAAAGTTTTGACGTCAACTTTAATGTTTTTTACTTTTATTTGCAATTTTGTGCAGTCTAAGCATTTGTCTTGGTCTTTTGAGTACGTGGCAAAATGTTTGCCACACGAACACACTTTTTCGTACACATTTTTCCTTTAGTAGTTTAAAAGTATATCGTTAA
>JAMOPP010000123.1 GCA_027064405.1 Desulfurellales bacterium | reverse complement strand
GCCCTTTTCCGCAAAACTGCTCTCTTTTAAGGATGGTGTAGGTAGCTTTATAAACCACCTGTCCAAAAACATAGATACTGTCAACGACGAAGTAATAGGTATATCAAAATACAAGCAAGGGTATCGTATAATTGGAAAAGACAAAACCATAGAAAGCGATATAGTGGTCTTTGCCGTTCCATCTTATTCGTTAAGTGGCATTATCAGTTCCTTAGATGAAAAACTGAGTAAGGATTTAAACAATATACCGTATGCACCCTTGAGCGTAGTATCGCTTGGTTTTGAGAAAAAAAATATGCCTGATGTCGTTAACTCCTTTGGATACCTCTTTGATTTGAATTCTATAGAAGATGTTATAGGGGTGTTGTTCGATTCATCAATTTTTGATTTTAGAAGCGGTAGCGACAAACTTTTAAGCAGAGTAGTAATAGGAGGAGGAGTAAGAGAGAAGAGTGCTTTTAAAAAGAATCAGGTTTCAATAGCATTGAAGGAATTGCAAAGAAGCGCGGGTATTTTTCAACCTTTTGAATACAGTAGGGTTGTAATACATAAAAAAGCAATACCTCAGTATGGGTTAAACCATAAAACCGTTTTAGATAAAATACAGGATTTTGAAAATAGGCATAGAGGTATTTTCATAACGGGAAATGCATTTTACGGCGTAAGCTTAAACGACTGCATAAAATCGTCTTATAATATATTAAAAAGGATTTAGGTGATGTGGTGAAAAATATATCTTTGGTTTTAAGTGGGGGCGCTGCAAGAGGATATGCGCATATAGGTGTCATTAGAGTTTTAGAAAAATACGGATATAAAATAAAATCAATATCAGGAACATCAATAGGTTCTTTAATAGGCGGATTTTATGCCGCTGGCGCTCTTGATGTGTATGAAGAATGGGTAACAAATTTAACCAAAATGGATTTAGTGAAATTGCTCGACTTTTCCCTTCTTGACAATGGTGTAATAAAGGGAGAAAAACTGTTTGCTGTTTTAAAAACAATGGTAAAAGATGTTAACATAGAAGAACTGCCCATAAAATACACAGCTGTTGCTACAGATATAACTGCAAAGAGGGAGATGTGGTTTCAAAAAGGCAACCTGCTTCAGGCTATTAGAGCCTCTATTGCAATACCTTCTGTTTTCACACCCATACAGATAGGTTCACATTATTTCGTAGATGGAGGCGTGCTCAATTCCCTTCCTATCACTCCTGTTATGTCAGATATGAATAATTTAATTGTTGCTGTTTATTTGAATGCCGACATTCCTAATAAATACACAGTTAAATTGTCAGATGAAGATCTGCAAAGACAAAATAGTATAAAATCTTATTTTCTTGAATTATGGAAAAAAAGCCGAAATCCCTTAAAAAACCACAAATACAATGATATTTTTTATATAGCAAATATTTCTATGGTTATGATGCAAAACCTTATAACCCGCTACAAAATGGCTGAATGTCAACCCGATATTATAATAAATATACCGAGAGAATCCTGCGAGTTGTACGATTTCCATAAAGCAAAAGAGATGATAAAGATAGGAGAAATGGCAGCTGAAGATGTTTTGTCGTCACTAAAAAAACCACACCAATCTTCATAGAAAAATAATATTTATCGCACTTTTTGTCCTTAAAAATGAAATATTGAAAGAGGCGCAAATTTTTTTGTGTGAGAAAAAGTTTTAAATTACACCGACGCACAATAAAATTTTTCTTGACCGGAAAGAAATAAGGTTTATAGTCATAGACATAATACAATAAGGATTAGATGTGGGTTTTAATCTAAAGTTTTTCGAGTTAAATATAGCTGTTTTGTTAAAGAGTGATATTGGGTTTCAAGATAACTTTGAGGTTTTATCC
>JAMOPP010000122.1 GCA_027064405.1 Desulfurellales bacterium | reverse complement strand
CGACATTTGGGATAGAAACTACATAGAAGTTCCAAACACAAATCCTAAGAAGTATAAAACAAGGTTTACGGATTTCGTAAAACAAAACATTCAGCCCATTGAGGATAAAATATTGGGTCTTGATCCCAAATTCAAATTTGTTGTGCTTGTTGACAATAACGGCTATCTTCCTGCACACAATTCCATATACGATAAACCTCTAACCGGAGATTATGAAAAGGATTTAGTGGGCAATCGCTCTATGAGACTATTTAACGACAAAACGGGTCTTGCTGCCGGTCAAAACACAGAGGATATTCTTATCCAAACATATATGAGAGATACCGGAAATGCAATGTATGATATATCCGTGCCAATATATGTTGAAGGTAAACATTGGGGTGGATTAAGGATAGGTATGCTACCTTAACAAATATAACTACCGTTGGATGGTATTGTCAGTCCTGCATCTTAAGAGTGTTGTGATAGTGCATAATTCCTTAATTTGAGCAAGAAAATTGCTCTGTTGTTATTAATGGTCTCAATTTGTTGTTAGGAGTTATTCATAAGCTTTATATTTATATTGATTATATATTAAAAATCATTATTCTTAACGATGTTTGCTATTTTTAGTTTTGGAGGGCTCATTGAAAATGGAAGATGAAAACAGAGTTTCAAATTTTATAGAAAAAATAATTGCAGAGGACATAAAGAACAATAAATATAAAACAGTCGTTACTCGATTTCCGCCTGAACCAAACGGATATCTGCATATAGGACATGCAAAATCAATATTTCTAAATTTTTCTCTTGCTGAGAAGTTTCTCGGGAAATGCAATCTAAGATTCGACGATACCAATCCCGCAAAAGAAGATGAGGATTATGTTAACTCCATAAAAGAAGATGTAAAGTGGCTTGGATTTAACTGGGAGGACAGAGAATTTTATGCATCCGATTATTTCGATAAGATGTATGAATACGCTGTATATCTTATAAAAAAAGGTAAGGCTTATGTGTGTAATTTGTCACCGGAGCAAATTAGAGAATACAGAGGAACGCTCACAAAACCCGGAAAGGAAAGTCCTTATAGAAATAGGAGTATAGAAGAAAATCTAAATCTTTTTAAAGAGATGAAAAGCGGAAAATTTAAAGAGGGAGAATGTGTGTTAAGAGCAAAAATTGATATGGCATCTCCTAATTTAAATCTAAGAGACCCGGTTATGTATAGGATTTCTTATAAAACACACCATAGACTAAAAGACAGATGGTGCATCTATCCAACTTATGATTGGGCTCACGGCATTGAAGATTCAATAGAAAAAGTTACACATTCAATATGCACACTTGAATTTGAAGACCATAGGCCGCTTTACGATTGGTTTTTGGAGCAGTTAGAGGTTTTCCATCCGCGCCAGATAGAATTTGCAAGATTAAATTTAACATATACGGTTTTAAGCAAAAGAAAACTTATAAAACTTATAGATGAGGGGTATGTAACAGGGTGGGATGATCCGAGAATGCCTACGATTAAAGGTTTGCGAAGGAAGGGATATACGCCTGAATCCATAAAAGAATTTACAGAAAAAATAGGAGTTGCAAAGAGCAAAAGTGTCATAGATTTCGCACTTTTGGAACATTGCGTAAGAGACGATTTAAATAAAAAAGCGCAAAGGGTTATGGTTGTCGAAAATCCTATAAAATTGATAATTGACAATTATGATGAAAACAGGAGCGAAGAAATAGATGTAAAAAACAATCCTGAGGATGAGTCAGCAGGTGTAAGAAAGGTAACCTTTTCCAGATATATTTACATTGAGGCAAGTGATTTTATGGAGAATCCGCCGAAAAAATTCTTCAGATTGTCACCGGGAAAAGAGGTAAGATTGATAGGTGCGTACTATATAAAATGCACAAATATTCAAAAAGACAGTGATGGAAATATTACAGAGATTCACTGCACATATGACCCTGAGACAAAAGGCGGGTGGAGTCGGGACAAAAGAAAGGTGAAAGGAAGCTTGCATTGGTTATCTGTCAAAGATGCGATAGATATTGAGATAAGAGAATATGAAAATCTTTTTACTAAAGAGAATCCTGATGATGTTGAAAGTGATGAAGATTTTACACAAAACATAAACAAAAATTCACTTAAAATTATTAAAGCAAAAGCCGAGCCTATTCTTCGTTCTGCTAAACCCTTTGAGCACTTTCAGTTTTTAAGAAAGGGATATTTTTCTGCAGACAAAGATACTCAAAATGAACTTCCTGTCTTTAATAAAACGGTAGGGCTGAGAGATAATTGGGCGAAAAAGAATAATTAATTTTTATATTTGTTTTTTACAAACTCCAAAGCTTCATATTTGGAGTTTATTTTATTGTTTAACTGATTTTCAAAAACATCGTTTATAATAACTGAAAATATTTTAGATGGTTTAAATCCAAGTTCAATTAAATCTTTTCCTCTTATTATGGGTTTTTTATGCAACAGGGTATTTAGGTAAATTTTAATTTTATCATTCTTGTTGTTCAAAGCATAAAGAGACAAAACCCCCTCAATTGGTATTGAATTCAAAATCTTGTATATTTCTGCATTACTATGACTGCTGTTTAGCATATTTGTTATATTTTTAAATTCATAAGAAAGCTCTTTGGATATTCTGCAGGTTTTATCGTCAGCACCTATCTCTTTGGAAAAACTTAAATTTTTTCTAAAGAGATATTCTAACATAATAATAAAAACCATCTCTTTTTTAATTTTTTGCGCTTTACACAAAAAGTCGCAGTTGCTTATTATATATTCACACTTCTCTATATAGTTTAAAATCCTTTTGTCTATCATCATATTTTTATTTAAAGAGTGAATTAATCTATACTTTCCTATCATTTCAAAGCTGCATTTTACGCACTTTGAATTCATAATCAAAACAATTTCATGAAAAATCCTACCCCTATCCACTTTGCTAAGTATATCTAATTTTATGGCACTCTTTATGAGCCTATCCGTCTGCTGACCGATTTCAAAACCAAACCTTGCCGAGAATCTCACAGCCCTAAACATTCTTGTAGGATCTTCAACAAAACTCAGCATATGCAGAACCCTTATCTTTTTCTCTTTTATATCTTTTAATCCACCAAAAAAGTCAAGGAGTTCGCCAAATCTATTATTTAATTTTATGGCAAGCGTATTAATCGTAAAGTCTCGTCTATACAAATCAAGTTGTATTGAGCTCTGCTCAACTGTAGGAAGCGCACCGGGAAGTTTATAATACTCCTCACGCGCCGTAGCCACATCTATTTTTAATCCGTTTTTAAAGATAACCGTAGCTGTCTTAAAAACCTCGTGAACAGCCACTCTTGCCGAATATTCTTTGGCAAACCGCCTTGCGAACTTTACGCCATCGCCCTCTATTACAATATCTATATCGAGATTTTCATATCCTAAGACCATATCCCTAACTACACCACCGACAATATATGCATTATAACCGAGTTCTTTAGCGATATTTCCGGCTTTTTTTAGATAATTAAGAATGTAAACAGGTAGTGTTTTTTCAAGACCTTTCTCTACATTATGTATGTGGAGCAATGAAGATTTATCAAGTCCGTCTGACACTATTTTAAGAAGATTTGTTCTTGTAATAACGCCGGTTAGCTTTCCATCGTCCAAGACAGGCACAAGTCTCTGCTTATCTTCGGAGATTATTTTTTTAATATTCTCAAACTTTTCATCTTTGTCAACGACACTAAATTCGGTTGACATAAAAAAAGATATCTCTTCATTCTGCATATTATGGAACATAGCCTTATTTAGAGTCTGTCTTGTTATAATTCCAACTACATCCATACTTTTTTTATCAAGCACTACAAGGGCATTCATACCGCTTTTTAATATGGTATCGTTAACGCTTTGAAGAGTGTCGTTGGAATAAACAAACTTAGGCGGAAAACTCATTATATCCTTAGCGGTTACCGAATCTAACAAGGCATTTCTAATATAGTAACTCATCTTCTCGGCAACTTCTATAAGTGTCATATCTTTGATAATTGCGCTTGCTGCCTGAGGATGACCTCCGCCACCCATCTTTTTTAAAACAGATGCTATATTTATATCCTTGTCTTTTGAGCGACCTATAATATATATTCTTGAAGCCATTCTAAAGATACCAACAGCCACATCTACATCGTCTATCTCAAGTATTTCTGTAACGAGTGAAGCAACATTGCCTATATATTCTTCCCTTGACACAAAGGAAAGAGCCGCTTTTTTGGAATTTATTTCGTAAACCCTTTTATTCTTTAAAAGTTCGTTCAAAATACTTACTTCGGTTTCGCTTATATTCTGCTCTACAACACTTTTTACCGTTTCCAAATCTGCATTTCTCTCAAGAAGTTTGGAACATACAAAAAAATCTTCAGGCGTAGTTGAATTGTAAAGCAGTTTGCCGGTATCTTCATAAATTCCAATCATAAAAAGAGTGCTTTCCGCATCGTCAATTTCTATATTTTTATCAAGAATTTTTAAAACCATTTGAGTAACATTTGCTCCAAAATTTACACTGTAAAATTCATTGCACTTAATATCTCCCTTTTCGTGATGATCATAGCATATAATATATGCAGAATCTAAAATAGGGTAAAACTTCTCCTCTATTCTTTGTTTAGAATGGGTATCAACTATAATTAAAGTATCAATTTTGTGAAAGTCAATATTGTTTTCCAAATCAACATATTGATATATAATCGACTGTATCATAAAACTTTTTGTTGAACGCTTGGGCAAATCCGGAAAAACAATTTTTGCATCAGGATAGAGTTTTTTTGCAGCTATACAACTTGATATTGCATCAAAATCGGGATTTTTGTGAGTGGTTATTACTTTCATAACAAAAATAATATACAAATATTGTGTATAATACAATTTTTATTTTTTACTGACAAAAGTATTCCCCTCTATATAAAATCGCCATAGTTTATCTTTATATTTTTTGGCATAATCTATATTTATGCGTTTTGAACTTATGATATTGAATTTTTTCTGATTTTCTATTTCTGCTATATAAAAATTATCTCCAAAAATATTTTGTTTATTTAACGATTTATCTATTCCAAAAGCCATACAAAGCTTAGATGGTCCATTTGTTAAATTTTTTATATCGCTTTTTTTTCTATTCTTCTGCATTATTTCTATGCCGTCAATAGGCTCAACGGCTCTGATTAATACAGCTTCAGGCTCATTAATTTTCCCTGTTACAATATTCAGGCAATGATACATTCCATATATTTGATAAACATAAACGGTTCCATAATTCAAATACATTGCCTCATTTCTTTTTGTTCTTTTAAAATTATAAGAATGTGATGCGTCATCGTAAGGACCAATATACATTTCTGTTTCAACTATCATTCCTACAATTAAAGACTTATTGGTTTTTTTTACTATGTATTTGCCAAGAAGTTTTTTTGATAAAATAAAAGTATCCTGATTATAAAAATCCTTATCAAGTTTTCTTAATTTCATATAAAAATTCTAAAAAACAAGAAGGCTTGCGCGCTGTAAACGCAAGCCTTTATAAATTGATTACTTAAACTTTAAATCTTCCCACTGCTTGATTTATTTCTTTAGCAACGGTTATGATATCGTTCGAGGCTTCTGATACGGATGCTACAGCCTTTGCGTTTTCTTTTGAAGCATCGGCTATTTCTTTTATCTGCATATCTATTTCAGCTACAGTTGAAGAAAGCTCCTCTGTCGCTGCGGAAGTTGAGTTGATTTCATTAATAACATTGTTGGTTCTCTCGACAACGCTCTCTATATGTTCTTTGTCTTTCTGAGCTTTTTCGGCTTCAGCAAGAATCATATCTCCTGATTTTTGTGTTTTCTCTATTGCATCTTTTGCATCTTTTTGCATCTTGCTTATCATAGTTCTTATCTCTTCTGTTGCATGTTGTGTTTTCTCTGCAAGTTTTCTAACTTCATCAGCGACAACTGCAAAGCCTCGTCCCGCTTCCCCTGCACGAGCCGCCTCTATTGCCGCATTTAAAGCAAGAAGGTTTGTTTGGTCTGTTATTTCGGTAATGACGGATGTTATCTGTCCTATCTGATTAGATGCATTTCCAACTGTGTTTATCTGTTCCATTGATTCTTTGGCAAGTGCCGCATTCTCCTGCATTCTGACAAGTCTTTCTTCTATATCCGAAAGCATCATTTGGTTAACCTCGCCAACCTCATTAGAAAGACTGTTTATATTTTCTGTTGAGCGTGCAACACCGTCAACGGCTTGCGTGGTGTCGCTAATGGCATTTGCTATTTCTTCCATATTTCTCTTTGTTTCTTCCGCCGACAAAGACATATTGTCTGCTGCAGATGACAGATTATTTGATTGAGAGGAAAGAGATTCTACTGTCCTTTTTATATCTTGTATTGTGTGCTGAGTTTTGCTCAAAAATGCGTTGAATTTGTCAGCAAGCTGACCCAATTCATCATTGGAATAAACATTAATTCTTTTTGTAAGATCTCCGTCACCCTGAACAAGGTCATCGGTTTCTTTTGTAATCATCTCTATATTAGTAAGAACATATCTGAATAAAATATATCCAAGTAGCAGTATGGATAGTATACTCAGTACAACGATAATGGCATAAAAAGTCATTGCCCTTAATGAGGAATTGAGGTTATGATTCATATGTTGCAGAATGCTTTCGGCAATATAATTCTCTATGTCTTTTAGTATATTTATTTTTTTTGTTATAGTTTTAAACCAATACTCGGCATTAACATTAAATCCGCCGCTCCATGCCTTTTGCATTGCAATTTCTCTCATTTGATTAACTTTTTTTATAGCATCACCTTGAAAATGCTGGCTAAAATATTTAAGCAATTCTTTATTTGCAGACAATTTAAAAGAGTGCATATAACTGTTTTGCTCGGCTATAAGGGTAATAAACTTCTTATACATACCTTTGGAAAATTTATCTTTGGCAAATGTATTGGATAATACGGCTCTTTCAATACCTGCTCTTTCTTTAGATAAGAGGAAATTTGTATAGGCGTTCAACTCCTTTGACATATCCGCATTATTTGTTTCAAAAGCAATGACGCCTATTGTATTTAATAAATCGCTGTTTATTTTTGAGTAGTATGCCACTTCATTTTGAACACTTATCGAAAGAGCATCAACACTGTTTCTTACACTATTTAATCTATTTAATTTATTTATTGCGCTTGAAAGATGTGTATTAAACCTCTTACTTGAGTTTTTAAAATTAAACTTAGAAATTTCTTGCTTTAGAATAGCAAGTTTTTTGTCTGTTTCATTTCTCTGTTTTAGTAAAATTGACTTGAATTTTGTGCCTGATGAACCTAAATATCCTGCTGATGCACCTCTTTCCTTCTGAATTTCATGAACAAGGTTTCCTATACCCACAGAAAGAGAAACAGCGCTCATAGAATTCTTGGTACTACTGTACATCTTATACTTTTCAAAAATCAAGCTGAACGACATATAAAGAATAACCAAAGAAATAATCACGATGACAAGCGTAAACTTACTTTTCAAAGACATATTTTTCATACAAAACCCTCCGTAATCTTATTTTATTTAATACAGAAACAGCTTTTCATACTTGTTGTAATGCAATATTGCTATTTTCAGCAAATGTATTTAAAGATACATATCCATCACTGACAATGGATTTGCAGGATACAGCACCTATTGTTGAGAAAACTGTGAACATTTCCATTACAAACGATAGAAAAGCTCTTTTCCTGATAAACAATTTTCCATATCCCATTACCAACCCTGATAAAACCAAATCTCACCGATAATAATATATTTTATGGCATATAAAATCAAGATTAAAATTACAATTATAGCAATAGACAATATATTTTTGATTATAACTTATTTCATCTTACTTTGTTGTTTATAATCCTATTGCTGTTACTTAAATCCTTTTAGGTTTATTAAATAATCCGTATAAGACTCAATATAATCTATTTTCACAACAGTAGTTAAGCAATTTATGCTTATTGTGACATAAGGTCAAATAATAAAAAACAGCAAATAAATTTACCCTTCGATTACGAAGTCAAATTGTTTTTTATCGAAATTCTCTAAGATTCCATAACCGGCATTCTTAATTTTAGTATAAAGTTCTTTGTTGTTGGAAAAAAACCTTACTCCGACAGCCTTTTTTGTCAAATCATAAGCCATATCAAAAAACAGTTCCAAATTATCACCGGTTTTTACAATAAACAGCGCTTTTTTTGTTTTTTCATCTATCTTTACCTGATGAACATCTTTGTTTATGCTCATAATGTGAGGCTTTTTCAAAAGTAGCTCAACCACATTCAGCATATTAAATTCTAAATCTTTGTTCTTCAATTCATAATAAACAACATTCATAAATTTCAAATCGGCGGGTGTATCAACAGACATCCTATGTCTTACTTTGTAGAAGATATCGTCATCGACAACACAATCCGTATTAAAATATTCAGGTTTTAAGCCAATAATAGGAAACTGATGCTCTCTCAAATTGGGTTTATCCGATAGCTTATCCGTCAACTGCCAGCATTTTTTTCTAAATACACCCATTCCTTCATGAATGGTGTGCTGTTTTTCTTTTAAACATAAATGCACTGCATCAAGTTTTTTATCCTGCAGTATTTTTTCAATCATTTTATCAAGTGACTCTGTCCAAATTAGCGGACAATCACCGCTTATTAGAATAGGAACATCCGCATCAAAATTTATGGCAGCTTTTGCAAGCCTCCCTACTACATCGTTAATATCACCGTTGTATAAAAAAGTGTCTATTTTATGCTCTTTTGCAACATCTACAAGCGGTCTGTTATCTTTTTCATCCGTTGTAGCTATAACTATTTTATTAACAAATTTGCTTTTTTTAACATTCTCTATCGTCCAATCTATTATTCTTCTATCGCCAATCTTTTTGAGCTGTTTTCCAGGCAACCTTGATGAAGAGAGTCTCGCTACAACAAATGCTACTATATTCTCATTCACAGTGCTGTTTTTCATATTCGTTATCCTCTTTTTTTAATCATATTTTGATTATCTTTGATTCTATCCACGGCTCATCACTCTCATCACTGATGTAATATACAACAAACAGGCTGTTATCATCAAGTTCAATAAAATCAGCGTATCCGCCGTTGTACAGATTGCCTGTATAATTGCAAATATTGCTATACTCCCAGTCGATTCCGTTTTTGCTAAAAGCCAAACCTATACCGGGTAAATTTCCGTTCAAATTCCTAAAAACAAAAGCCAAATTACCGTTTTTTAGTGTTTTTATCATCGGTGCATGACCAAGAATACCTGTTTTTTTCGGTTTGCTAAAGCTCATTAAATCGTTGCTGAATGAATAGTATAAATCGTAAGATGGTTCTCTTGAACGCATAATAGCTATAAATTTATTATCAAATTTTGTTATCGTTGTTTCATTTAGTATCGGTGTGTGTCTATTTGGTGTTATTAAGCTCTTTATTTGCCAATTTTTGCCAAAATTATTCGATGAAAGTATAATGGGCGAATCAATGCCTTTATGTTTGCCGTAAGCCGTGGCAAGCAGCTCGTTTTCGTTTTTAATAATATGTCCGAACATCGTGCATTCTGCATCGTCAATATTCAATACACCTCTTTCTTGAGGTATCTTGTCATTATCAAATACGCTGATATAGACATCATTTCTTTTTTGATATTCGTAGCTGCGCGTAATAAGGAGAAGCTGTTTATCGGTTACATTGGAAACGATAGAGTCAAGCTCGTTGTCGCAAAATGGCAATTTATATTCTTGCCAATTTTTCAAATCCCTACTCTTTAAAAACTTAACGCATCCGTCCTTTCCGTGAGGCTTTGTTTTATCTGTAAATCCTTCTCTAAATGCTATAATCGTTTCATCAGCCGTCTTTGCAATTGTCGGAAATGCCTTGTATTTGCCCTTTTCTTTTTTTGATAAGATAATTTTATTTTCCA